>WFRR01000037.1 GCA_015486375.1 Thiotrichaceae bacterium | reverse complement strand
GTTGCTGTGTTGACAATGGCAAGTATCCTGCCATGTCCTGAATCGGTTTGTCAATAAAAAACTAAAAATTAATTTCACCCTGTGACTGTCGTTTGTCCGTTGTCTTTTTGTCTCACTGTGGACTGTTTTCTGTCGTTGTTGTGGTCTGTTGCTGTTTTTTTGTAAACTGTTTCTGTTTTATTGTCGTCTGTCTGTTGTGTATGCCCCAAACTGGGTTTTTATATCTAGTTTGGTCATAAAAACCTAAGTTGGGTTATATCAAAGTGGATATAAAAACCCACTTTGGGTTGTCTCTAAATAGGTATAAAAACCTAAGTCGTGTCTGTCTATTAGGTCTATAGCAAAAGAGTCTGTGATATGCCTACATGGTACTTCTTAAACCTTAATTTCCCAGAACCACACTCGCTCAGAGCGTTCGATATAGTCTAAAGCCCCACTGGCTAAGGCAGGTCCTTCCCAATGAAAATCACTGGAGTCACGCATAAATTGACCTGAACCATCCCAAAGGTCAATATGATCGCCTGTATTATTTTGACCCCAGAAGTTCTCACAAAACATAATGCCGTGCTTATCCTGATAATCTCGCCAAGTTACATTGCTTAATCGGCTAACGCGCCCAAATCGAGACCGATTCTTCTTCATCCATTTCGCGAGTTCTCTCGCACGCAAGGTATGCCCTTGTCCCGAATGTCCATGCCAACAACGGCGACCGGGGAAGCCTTCCAGTAAGTCACTTTTGATTAATGCAATGCCAACACGAATTGCACATTGATTTGAAAAATTTTCCACACCACTAGGACGTTGACAAGGTAAACGTTCCCCGTCACTAATCGTAGGGTGATTATTCCATAAGATTTTAAAATCTAACATGATTTAGCTCCTAATTATTATTTTTGCTATTGTTTTTGTTATGCAGTTAGAATGATAATGTATAAATTAAGCAGCGTTAGCTAACTTATCTGCTTAGAAATTCCTTTGATCCGATATTTCAGCCCTATTGCTTAATTAGCCACATCGATTAGTAATCAAAGGGATTAATGATTACGGTATTTTCTTTTTCTTCTTCTATTTTTAATAACTCTTTTGGCTGTCGTTTTTCAGGAATTTCATAGCCCTTTTTATTTTGCCAATTGCGGATAATTGTCCATTGTTGAACGGATGGTTTACGGGTGAGTAAATGGTCAAAGCTGGTAATGCCCTTTTTGTCTGCAAAGTAATTCACCGCAGAGAACCACGCCATATCATAACCTCGCGTGAGGATATTAAATTGCTTAATAAACTTTTCTTTATTATGACTACTATTCACAATAATAAAGGGGGTATAGAAAACATAGGTTAATAGTTTTTTGGGTCCGGGACGTTTTGCTTTGCTATAACGCTTTTTTGTTTGTTTTACATAGCGCATTTTAATGCCTGCAATACCCGTGACATAAGCCGAGTTTTGCGGTTCTTCTTTAGCTTCCCGTAAACGAATTCCAGAGTGTAGATTTTTTTCTAGCATCCACATACTTTCTAATTCTCGCGCTTCTTTTTTCCTTTTTTCTTGTTCACTTTGAGGCAGTACACCACCTTCACAATGTGAAGAACGGAAGGTATACCATTTTTGTCGCAACTTGCTATTAATCATAACAGCGACTCGAACCCCAATATAATTTGGGGGAGAATTTTGCTCACCATCGTAATAATAAATAGGCATAATTTTTTTTCAGGTTATTAAGAGTATTTTAGTTTAGATGATGCTAATTAAGCACTTTCACAACTGACATGACGTGCCAAAAGTCATTGATTCACAAGAATTTACAGATGACACTGTCTAGATTTCTAGACCACCTATTTTAAAACGCCCTTGTCTTTTAGGATAGGTGGTAGAAGTATCAATATAAAAGGCTTTGCGAGACTAAACTTGGGTGTTCTTAGAGAAATATTGAACCCAGAGTGAAGTGCTACCTGCAACCCCGATAGGCATAGCGAAAAAATTAACAATTGGTATCGATGTGAGTAATGCTACTCCAGCACCAAAACCTAAGGCAAGTCCTTTATTATTTTTTAGCAGTTTTAATTCATCCTTAAAATATAAACCATGATTGCCCATCGGGTAATCCACATACTCAATCGCTAACATCCATGCTCCAAAGATCAACCACGCGAAGGGGGCAACCAGATTGACCACAGGAATAAAGCTGAAGATCAATAAGGCAATAAACCATTTCGCCATATAAAGCAGCTTTTGCGCTTCACTCCTAAAAGTACGGGCGAGTAAGCTCGGAATGCTTTTATAGCCTTCAAACTCTGCCATCGGCAAACCCTTTAGTTTATTCTCGATCCGCTCAGCCAGCAAAGCATTAAAGGGAGCGGCAATTAAGTTAGCAATAATCGTAAAGGTATAAAAAATAATGAGGAAAAAAATCACCGCTAAAATAGGCCATAGTAACCACTCTAACCATGTCAACCAGTTTGGTAAAAAGTACTCAATCCAAGCATCAATTTGATGGCTACTGAACCAAATGGCTAGACTAAATATAAGCACATTGATTAACAGGGGAATCAAGACAAAGACACGAATGCCCTTTTGTGGCAAAAGTGCCATGCCTTTAAAAATATAGCTAAACCCTACGGGTGCATTGATGATCATTCTGATTAAACTCGATTATTGTCAATGCAAATATCATAGAGTAGCTCAGCTATATTTTCTCAATTGCGTAGAGTATTTGTGCCTTTAAACACACGTTTTTGTTCCTGCTCGTTTAGCTAATAAAGCAACACCATAAGCCGCCTCATTATTCAGTGGAGTTTGAATAGCAATCCCTAATTTGTCTGCTCGAAGTATTGTCCATGCAATATTACGATGTCCTCCTCCGACGGTATAAACTAATTTCGGCGTGTCTGCCCCTAGATGGTTTAAGCATTGATAAGCTTGCGCCTCAATATCCGCTATTCCTTCGAGTAAGGCTTGTAGAAACTGACTGTCTTGTTTAGGTCTGGGGGAAATCACGGCTTGTTTATTGGGATCAGCAATAGGAAAACGTTCTCCCTGCTTTAGGAGTGGATAATAGTTTAAGTTGAGTAACTGTTTAGGTTTGAGTTGTTGGCTTAATTCATCTAAATGGGTGGGTTCAAAATGCGCTAATAATACCGCGCCGCCTGTATTGGATGCGCCCCCCACTAGCCATTGATTACCTAAACGATGGCTATAAATACCCATTTCAGGGGCGTAAATAGGCTTCTGAGTCAGTATTTTAATGGTAAGTGTACTGCCGAGCGACGTGACCGCATCCCCTATTTCTTTTGCACCCGTTGCAATAAAAGCCGCAATACTATCACTCGTACCTGCCACAATTTTAGTCTGAGTGGGCAAATGCAATTGTTTTGCCATTGCTGCGGAAATAGTGCCAAAACATTGCCCGACTTCAATCACTTTAGGCAGTAATTGCAAAGGAAAATTTAATCTAGATAAATAATCAGGCCATTGTCGTAAGACGGGATCATAGCCCAATTTTAAACAGTTATTTTCATCACTCCAACCAAACTGTCCTAATAAACGATTGGCAATCCAATCGGCTTGATGCAGTGCATAACGGTGAACCGACTGGGCTGAAACAGGTTGATTTTTCAATAAATAAAGCAGTTTAGATAA
This sequence comes from Thiotrichaceae bacterium, assembly GCA_015486375.1. Classification (GTDB taxonomy): domain Bacteria; phylum Pseudomonadota; class Gammaproteobacteria; order Thiotrichales; family Thiotrichaceae; genus S015-18. The sequence continues at coordinate 5,828 of WFRR01000037.1, read as the reverse complement.
ACTACTTCCCATCCCATGTGCGCCACTATTTTTAGGCAGTATGCTAGCCAGCTCCTTTGCCTGTTGAGCTGCTCGGCTATCATTGTACATTAAGGCTTCTGAACTGGGTTTTCCTTCAGCGTTACACAGTAGTAATGTTCCCGATGTACCATCAATACTAATGGCAGCGAGTTGTGTGGCAATATCTTTAGGTAAACTCTGTAGGAGTTGTTTAACGGATTTCCACCATAACGCAGGCGTTTGTCTATCCGTATTTGAATAGCTAATTTTGCTTTGGTAAACAATTTCTTCATGTTGATTAATACTGATAAGACGACAACCTGATGTGCCAAGATCAATGCCTATATAATACATTTTTTACTATTACTCCCCTTAAGCAAGGCTAGTGTATATAGCCTGTTTAATGCTTTCTAACTGTTTAACATCCTTAATCGGGGTATTATTTCCGTCAGTAATTTGAAAAACATCTTGTGCTTGCTCTTCTAAAGTTGATATTTTTGCATCGTGAATATGTATGCCTTGTTGATACAACACTTTACCTAATAATGATAATAATCCAGGGCGATCGCCTGTTTCAATTTCTAATACTGTCCATGACTTCTTAATATTTTGGGAAAAACGAATATAAGTGGGGACATCCAAATGTTGTAATTCACGCGGCATTCGTTGTGTCGAGGTATCGGGAATATATTCCGTCTGTATATTATGTCGAATAGATTGAATCAGTTGGACTTTATCTTGAGATTCACTCAGCGGTTTATTCTCCACATTGAGAATATGAAAAGTATATAAATCAAAACCATTGTAACTAGCAATAATTTTAGCTTCAACCGTATTAATATTAAGTTGCTCAAGTGTTGCAGCAATCCGTACAAACAGTTGTAAATCCCCTTTTTGGTAAATAAATAACACACTGCTATTTTTAATACTTTGGTGTAACTCAACGATCGGATAATCCTGTTGAGATAAAATACTGTGTGTATGCCAACAAATCGTTTCGAGTGAATATTTTAAAAAATAGCCACTATCCAAATTTTTCCAGTGTTGTTGACATTGTTGTTGATTAATTCCGTATTGAGCTAAATGTAATAATGCAGCCGCTTGCTTTTCTTGAAGTGTCACTGCTTGAATTTTCTTAGCATTATCATTACTTTTTAAAACTTGACGGGTAGCAATATAAAACTGGCGTAATAAAGAGGCTTTCCAGCTTGTCCATAATTTAAGATTCGTACCGCGTATATCTGCAACAGTGAGTAAATACAGATAATCCAGCTCAATACTGGAACGGAACATCTTGGCAAATTCAGCAATCACATCAGAGTCACTAATATCCTTTTTTTGTACGATCATACTTAAGAATAAATGTTTCTCGACTAACCAACTAACGATTTGTGCATCTGCTTTACTTAGATGATGTTCTCGACAAAATTGATAGGCATCCACTGCGCCTAATTTAGCATGATCTCCACCTCGACCTTTCGCAATATCATGAAATAAAGCCGCTAAATATAATAATTCAGGTTTTTCTAATTGATTAAAGATTTTGCTACAAAAAGGCTGTTCTTCCTGTCCTTCTAAAGTGCTATAACGGCGCACATTACGAATCACATATAAAGTATGCTCATCCACCGTAAACGCATGGAATAAATCAAACTGCATTAAACCAACAATATGTTGGAAGTTAGGAATATAAGCTGCGAGTACACCGTATTGATTCATCTTTCGTAATGCTAAAGTCACGCCTTTTTGCTGTTGCATAATACTAATAAAGATCGCTTGGCTTTGGCTATTATTGCGAAAATCGGTATCAATACGATGCAGGTTATGCCGAATACTGCGAATAGTATCGGAGCTAATCCCAGTGGCTTTTGCAGTCGTCTGTAGAATTAGAAAAATTTCTAATAGTCGATAGGGTTGCTGTGTAAATAAATCTTTTTCACGTAGATTAATCAAACCATTTTTTTCTTCATAATGCTGATTAATAATGTGTGCATAGTAGTTATAACGGGGGAGAATTTTTTCTTTCAGCAGATTAAGCAATAAACTATTAAGACGATCTAAATTAGTAATCACGCGGTAATACTGCATCATAAAACGTTCAACCGCTCGGTTAGCCGCAGCTTCAATATCAAAACCAAAGACTTTCGCCAATTGTTGTTGATGCTGAAATAATAGACGCTCTTCTTTGCGTTGACTAAGATTGTGTAAGACAAACCGAATTTCCCACAAAAAATCCCGACTAAGATTTAATTCTTCATATTCGTCTTCAGTTAATAAACCTTGAGTCTTTAATTCACTTAAGGATGACAAACCATAGTGGCGTTGCATAACCCAAATAATGGTTTGAATATCCCGCAGTCCGCCGGGGCCTTCTTTTAAATTAGGCTCAACGCGATACGCTGTATGCCCATATTTTTTATAACGCTGAGTTTGCTCATCCAGTTTAGCCTTCAAAAAAGCCTGACTGTTCCAAATATGTTCAGGAGAAATCATTTCTTGTAATTGCTGATAAGCATTTAGCTGACCGATTAAAAAGCGTGATTCAATCAGGTTAGTAATGATTGTCACGTCTTCTTTTGCCTCGCTGACACATTCCGCTAAGGTTCGCACACTGTGTCCAATATCCAGCCCAATATCCCAGAGTAAGGTAATAAATTGAGATAAATCTTGTTGGCATTCTGTATCAGGTTCTTGGCTTAATAAAACTAATAAGTCAATGTCCGAAGCAGGGTGCATTTCAGCGCGACCATAGCCGCCAACAGCAACTAATGTTGCAGTTTTATGTTGATCGAGTTGATAACGTTGCCAAAAAAATTGTAATACAAAATCAATTAAGTCCGAACGAGCGGTGAGTAAATGACCAATCTCAGTATTTTGTTGTTGGTAAAGTGCATATAAGGCTTGATTACTGGCTTTTAAGGCTTGCTTAATGATTACAAAGTCATCGGGAGTCTTGTCGAGAACGGATTGAAGCTCTGTCTTAATTTTAGCGAGGTTCATGGGTACATATCCTTGCGAGAGAGTCCCGCATTTTATCGATTCCTTCTACTCGTGCATATTTAATATTACGCTCAGGAATAGATTCTGGATTAGGATAATTTTGCAGGGCTTTCTCTACACTGGCTTCACGTAAAATATGCAAAGTGGGATAAGGGCTACGATTGGTGTAATTAGCGGGATCATCATCTGTTGCATCCGCAAAACAATAGTGCGGGTGAAAAGTCGCAACTTGATAAATTCCTTCATAACCCAACTGCTGCAATAAATGTTCAACCAAGTGATGATAATCTAGAAATTCCTCAAAATCATCTAAGCTCTGTGGGTAAATTAATAAGCTGGTTTCTATATTATTTTCTTGATCCAAACGCTGTATTTCAGCTTCAAGCTCCATCAAACTTTGCTTAAAATCCGCTGCCATTATGTGATAATAAATACGATCTTGCTCAAATTCACGTTGTGCAAAGGGACAAAATGTATGTGCAATCACCACCTGTTCCAACCACTGTCGAGTCTGTTGAATCGCTTGATGCATAAGAAATATCTCATGAAAAAGAATCAATATACTCGCTTTTTAAAAACTGTCCGCTGTGTTGTTGCTTTTATTCTATATTTCGCTCAAGGAAGCTAATTGATCCGCCTGATACTCATTAATGAGTGGCTCAACAATATATTCTAATGTACCTGCCATAATTTCACTGAGTTTGTATAAAGTGAGATTTATACGATGATCAGTGACCCGTCCTTGGGGGTAATTATAAGTACGAATACGTTCTGAACGGTCGCCACTACCCACGAGACTTTTACGTTCTTCCGCTTGTTCTGCGGCTTGCTTTTCTTGTTTTGCTTGTAAAATTCGTGCCTGTAACAAAGATAAAGCTTGTGCCTTGTTTTTGTGTTGTGAGCGTCCTTCCTGACATTCAACCACTGTTCCTGTGGGTAAATGGGTTAAGCGTACCGCAGAATCAGTTTTATTAACGTGCTGCCCGCCTGCACCCGAGGCACGAAAAGTATCGACTCTGACATCATTCATATTGACGGTGATGTTTTCCACATTTTTAATCTCTGGCATAATCGCAACGGTTGCCGCCGAGGTATGTACTCGTCCTTGGGATTCAGTTTCAGGAACGCGTTGGACACGGTGCGCACCTGATTCAAATTTTAAGATGGAATACACGCCTGTTCCCATCACTTTACTAACGATTTCTTTGTAACCGCCGTGTTCACCTTCATTCTGGTTCACAATTTCTACTCGCCAGCCTTTTTGTTCAGCATAACGGGAATACATACGGAATAAATCGCCTGCAAAGATAGCAGCTTCATCACCGCCTGTCCCTGCACGCACTTCAAGGTAAATATTGCAGTCATCATTAGGGTCTTTCGGTAGTAATAATTTTTGCAGTTCCAATTCCAATGTATCTAACTTGGGTTTGACTTCTTTTATCTCATCCTGTGCCATTTCTTTCATTTCAGGATCGCTTAACATTTCTTCAGCCGCTTCTTTATCGTCCAAATATTGTTTATATTCGGTGAAAGTTTGTACAACAGGTTCTAACTGTCCATATTCAACTGAGAGTTTACGGAATTGGTTTTGATCATTAATCACTTCAGGCTCAGAGAGTAGCCCTGAGATTTCTTCGTGACGATCGCACAGTGTTTCAAGTTTATTTAGAATGGATGCTTTCACGTTATATCCTGAATATTGAGTATTTTTTTAGCAGCATTGAGCAGGTCATTATCACCTGCATAAGCGGCTTTATTAAGCCCTTTTGAGGGCTGGTGTAATAATTTATTGGTGAGTGTATGCGCTAAAAATTGTAATGTCTCTTCAGGGGACTCACCTTTTTTAAGTCGCTTTAAAGCTTTATCCAACACTTCCTGTTTCATTTGATAGGCATCTTGTCGATAAGATTGAATTAAACCAACCTGACTTTGTGCATATAACCAGCGCATAAAGGTCTGTGTTTCTGCATGTAGCATAATTTCAGCTTGTTCAGCCGCTTGTTCGCGTGATTTCATATTTTCAGTAATCACATCATGCAAATCATCAACAGTGTAAAGATAAACATCATCCAGTTGTGATACTTCAGCTTCAATATCACGCGGAACAGCAATATCAACAATAAAGATGGGACGATATTTACGTTGTTTCAGTGCATTTTCGACCATGCCTTTACCGATAATCGGAATGGGAGCAGCCGTTGATGAGATAATAATATCTGCCTGATGTAGCTCAGCATGTAAATCGGTCAGTGCAATCGCTCGGGCATGAGCGCCGTATTGTTGTGCTAAGCGTTGAGCTTTATCGACACTGCGATTAGCAACAATGACTTTGCCGATTTTATGCGTCTGTAGGTGTCTTCCGACCAGTTCAATTGTTTCACCTGCCCCGACCAGTAAAGCGGTTTGCTGTGATAATTTGCTGAATATTTGTTTCGATAAATTAACAGCGGCATAAGCCACTGAGACAGGATTAGAGCCAATATTGGTTTGTGTTCTGACCTTTTTAGCAGAAGAAAAGACATGCTGATGTAAACGGCCGAGCTGATTACCAATGCTATTTTCGGTTTTCGCACATTGTAGCGCATCTTTCAGTTGCCCTAATATTTGTGATTCACCTAGCACTAATGAGTCTAGACCACAGGCAACGCGCAATAAGTGTCGCACGGCTTGATCATCATGATAAGAGTAGATATAAGGGAATAATTGATCTATTGTTATACTGTGAAAATCAGCTAGCCAATGAGTTAGCTGTAATGCAGATAAGGCTTTTTTATCTGCTATATAAATTTCAGTACGATTACAGGTTGATAAAATCATTCTCTCTTTCG
>WFRR01000036.1 GCA_015486375.1 Thiotrichaceae bacterium | reverse complement strand
TTTCCAGAGCAATCCAATGAGATTTATCGACGCTGTTTCAATTACTTAGCGACCTGCAAGTTGTCTAGCCGTTGCGTGCGGATATTCTGCGTGATTATGGAGCAAACAATTGGATTTCATAAACTCGAAGATAATGTCACTAGCACCCGTTTGGAAAAACTCTCTAAAATTCGCCGTGATCATGCCGCTCAAGCCATGCACGAATTAAGCCGAAATAATGTGATTATTCATCGTCATGGCGGACAATATCGCAACTTTGTTTCCATTAATTTCAATCTCGACTCATGGGGTGCAGGGCAAACCAATAGCCATGCTCGTAGCAATGATCCGCGCTTATTAATTTCAGATGCCTACGAAGGGCAAGCCGTTGACGAAGGCTTAGATTTGAGTATGGTGAATGAGCCAGAAGCTGAATTAACAGTCCATTATGAACCGCCTATCAATGCAGTAGAAGACCCGATTGATCAAGGTCATGACTTAGCTAAAACACATCCCGAAGCATCGGTTAAGCAAAGCCATACCAGCGAAAATAAGCCCCATCCTAAAGTGCATAAAACAGCACCTGTAGAAATTCAGGCATCTCAAACAGTCTCTGAAATTAGCGAGACTAAACAAGCTGAAATAACTCCTGAAACAAGCGAGACTAAACAAGCTCAAATAACATCTAAAACAAGCGAGACTAAACAAGCTCAAATAACCCCTGAAATTAGCGCAACTCAAACACTATCGTCGCAATCTGAGAAAGTGATTGATGAAGATACACTGAGCTTAAAAATACAAAATGCAGTGGCTTCAGCCCTCAATAGCATTGAGAAAAAAGTAAGCCACCTTGCTAAGCAACTACATACTGTTGAAGAGAAAGTAGTTCAAACGGTCAAGATTGAACCGAATGTTTCCGTATCAACTTCTCAAACCCCATTAAATAATACTGAATCAAATCCTCAAACCCCATTAAATAACACTGAAACTACAGGCTACACTACGACAAACCCTGCCTTTGAATATCAATTTCCAATGCAGCTCAGTACGCAACAATGCCAAGAATTAGAAAGATCATTGTTACCCCGAGCCGGTGATTATTCTCAAGCACTCCTCGATACATTGGGTAAACGACTCCTCAATAGCACTGATCCACTTAAAAACCCAATGGCTTATATTTCCAGTTTGGTGAGTAAATTAGAAACAGGGACATTAGATTTACAGTCTTTTCTTAGCAATACTGAATTAGCAGCAAGGGCAGAAGCGAAAATTGCCCAACAAAAAGCCGAAAAACATGAACAATTACAACAACAAATAGATCAATTTACACAGGATTATTTAGCAGAATACGAGGTTTATAAGCCGACTCATGCCAAAATTGAGCAAGCGGTAAAAGAGACTGGTTTAAACTATTGGGAAGCCGCTAAAAAGTTAGCACTTTTTGAAACTATCACCTCCATATTGAATAAATTGGATCGTTTACAGAATGAAGTCAAGCGTTTAGAAGCAGCACAAGAGAAGCTAACCGTATAATCCATATATCTTGATGCAAAAGTGGTGTTAACTGAATAGCTAGAATTTGTCACAAAACAGCAATATATTTACGCTATGCTTTTCCACATTTATATAAAGGATTTAACACAATGACAACTCTTGGTATTAATGGTTTTGGACGTATGGGACGCTTAGGTATTCGTGCAGCATGGGGCAATCCAGAGTTTCAGTTTCAACATATTAATGAAATTTCGGGAGATGCAGCGACTTCTGCCCATTTACTAAAATTCGATTCCATACATGGCACTTGGGAACAAGAATGTGATGCGGATGAACAACATATTATTATTAATAATAATACCGCTATTGGCTATAGCTCGAATCAAAGCATTGCTGAAACAGATTGGTCAGATTGTGACATTGTTTTAGAGTGTACGGGACAGTTTCGCCAAGTTGAACAATTACAAGCCTATTTTGATCAAGGGGTAAAGAAGGTAATTGTTGCTGCGCCTGTTGAGGGTGCGTTAAATATTGTTTATGGTATTAATGATGCTGATTATAAACCTGATGAACATCATTTACTGACAGCAGCATCTTGTACAACCAATTGCCTTGCACCTGTTGTCAAAGTAATGCAAGAAAAAGTAGGGATTAAACACGGTTGCATGACCACCATTCACGATATGACCAATACCCAAACACTGATTGATAAAGGACATAAAGATTTACGTCGAGCGCGTGCCTGTGGACAGTCACTGATCCCAACCAGTACAGGTTCAGCCACTGCGATTACTAAAATATTTCCCGAACTTGCAGGTAAACTCAATGGCTTAGCAGTACGTGTACCTTTACTCAATGCTTCGCTAACGGATTTTGTTTTTGAAGCAGAACGTAAAGTCACCACTGAGGAATTGAATGGTTATTTTAAAGAAGCCTCAGAGACCTATTTAAAGGATATTTTAGGCTACGAAGAACGCCCTTTAGTTTCTGTTGATTACAAAAATGATCCTCGTTCATCCATTATTGATGCACTGTCCACGATGGTGATTGATGATACACAGGTTAAATTGTATGCATGGTATGACAATGAATGGGGTTATATGAACCGTATGATGGAGTTAACCGATAAAGTATCTCGTAGTTTATAGTGTAAAATTGACCTTTTAAAAGTCGAGTATTGCGTAAATATATGAAAGACACTCTGAATACATCCCACTACGACATCCTCGGGGGTGAACAAGGCATTCGTGAATTGGTTGATCGCTTTTACGATTTAATGGACACTCAGCCAGAAACTACGGGTATACGCGCGATGCACGCTAAATCACTGCGTGTCTCGCGTGAAAAACTATTTTTATTCCTGTCAGGTTGGTTTGGTGGACCGCCTTTATATATTGAAAAATACGGACATCCTCGGTTACGTCAACGCCATTTGCCCTTTAAAATCACCTCAGATGAACGTGATCAATGGCTAATGTGTATGAATCAAGCACTGACAGAACAAATTAGTGATCCACTTTTTCTACAAACCGTCAAAGCCTCATTTTTCAATATGGCTGATCATATGCGTAATACACCTGATGCTACAGTCACTCATTAAGGTTAATTAAATTTATCACGAAAATATTCAACCGACATATCGACAAAAGTTCTCACTTTTGCAGATAGGTGTTTATTAGAGGGGTAAAGTAAAGATATATCACGGGATTTAGGTTGCCACTCGGGTAAAATTATTTGTGCTTTACCGCGTTGAAGTGAATTTTCTACAATAAAACGCGGTAGCAAAGTAATCCCCATACCTGCCTCCATTGCATCACAAATCAAATAACCATTATTAGCCTGTAAACCGCCTGAGACTGAAATTTGCTTTTCTTCACCTGCTTGATCTATCAATGTCCAATATTTGCATGAATTAGCATAGGTATAATGCAGACAGTTATGATTTTTTAATTCTTCAGGTGATTGGGGTTCGCCTTTTTGAGCAAGATAGTCAGGAGAAGCACACATAACAATATGACAAGGAGCTAAGCGACGTACAATTAACGATGAGTCACTTAAAATAGCAATACGCAAAACCACATCATAACCTTCTTCAACAATATCAACCTGTCGATCACTCAAGCTAATATTAACCTCAACATTAGGGTATTTCTGTTGATACTGAGCCAATAATTCCCCAAGGTGATGTGAGCCAAATGCCATCGGTGCATTAATTTTGAGTATACCTTGAGGTTCAGTGGTTAAACCTGTCACCACACATTCTGCCTCTGCAATTGATTCTAAGATTTGTTTAGCCCGTTCATAATAATTAATACCTGCTTCTGTGGGTGCAAGCCTGCGGGTGGTTCGATTTAATAAACGTCCGCCGAGATACCTTTCCAAGGCGGCTAATTGTTTACTCACTGTACCTTTCGATAAATTCATTCGCTCTGCGGCAAGGCTTAATTGTCCTGTTTCGATAATACAGCAGTACAATTTCATTACATCCAAACGATCCATTATTGCTCCCATTGTTTCTACTAAAGAAACAATAAGTTTATATCTCACTTATTTATTCTTATAAAGTTATTTCCTATACTTATTCAGTATTGCAATAACAAACGAACCGTTTAATGCTTAGAAATACTCAAACATCCTTTGGTTGGCTCAGCCAAGCACTACATTGGTCAATGGCACTATTACTCAGTGGCTTATTTGTAATGGGCTTATATATGACGAGTCTTAATTATTACGATCCTTGGTATCACAGCTTGCCTTGGTGGCATAAAAGTTTCGGTTTATTAACCTTCTTTTTACTCCTTATCCGCACTATTTGGACACTTTTAAATTCACACCCTAAAAGCCCGTCAACACATAAAACATGGGAGAAAAATTTAGCCCGAGCTATGCAGAAATTATTTTATGCACTCATCTTTTTAATTGCACTTTCAGGCTATCTATTTGCAACGGCAAAGGGCAAAGGGATTGAGTTCTTTAATGGGTTTGTAATACCTGCACCCAGTCAAACTATAGAAGAAAATTATGTGGATCTTATCGCTAATGCACATGAAATAATGGCAATCTTACTGGCTATATTGGTTGTTCTGCATGCCTTAGCGGCACTGAAGCATCACTTGATTGATAAAGATCAAACGCTTACACGAATGTTAGGGAATAAACCTCGTATTTAATCTAATTTATCTTACTTTTTCAAAGGAATACAGCATGAAATCTATTTTACAAAAAACACTGTTAAGTCTGTCACTGACTACCCTATTATTCACATCCAGTTATGCAATTGCTGATGATTATCTAATCGATAAAGAAGGCACACATGCCTCGATTCAATTTAAAATTTCTCATTTAGGTTATAGCTGGTTATTAGGGCGTTTTAACGATTTTGATGGACGTTTTAGTTATGATGAAAAGAATCCTGATAAGGCAAAAATTGAGGTAAATATTAACACCAAAAGTGTTGATTCTAATCATGCCGAACGTGATAAGCATTTACGCGGGAGCGACTTCTTAGATGTTAAACAGTTTCCCGATGCAAAATTTGTGAGTACACATTACAAAGAAAATACAGATGGGACAGCCACCTTAACAGGTAATTTTACGCTTCATGGCATCACTAAAGAGATTGTCATTAATGTTACTAAAGTGGGTGCTGGCAATGATCCTTGGGGGGGCTATCGTCGCGGCTTTGAAGGAAAAACGCGTATTGCACTTAAAGATTATGGCATTACAAAAGATTTAGGTCCTGCATCGACAGAACTAGAATTATTGCTCAATATAGAGGGCATCAAACAATAAAAGGAAAAAGTAGAGTGGATAAAACAAAGCGTAATAACCCATGGGAACAACGTTATCAACAAGGTATGACAGGTTGGGATCGGGGTGATGTGAGTCCCAATTTACACTATTGGCTTAATGATCAGTCGTTAGCCACTTGTCGTATCTTAGTCCCAGGGTGTGGAAATGGCTACGAAGTGTTGCATTTGGCTAAACAGGGGTTTGATGTGGTTGGTATTGATATTGCGCCAACGGCAATCGATAGTTTAAAAAAGGCACTGCTGTCTAATCAACTGCAAGCCGAAGTGGTTGCGGCTGATTTCTTTCAATGGCAGCCCAAACAAACCTTTGATGCCATCTATGAACAAACCAGTTTATGCGCTTTACCACTTCAACAGTGGCAAGCGTATGAGCAGTGTTTATATCAATGGTTAAAACCCAAGGGCAAGCTTTTAGCCCAATTTATGCAGACTGAGGATGCAGGTGGTCCCCCGTTTCATTGTGATATTGAGGCGATGTTGAAACTATTTTCACCGCAACGCTGGCAATGGAGTGAAGAAAAAATCACTCAAGTCATTCATTCAGATAGAAAACAAGAAAAGGTGTATTTACTGGAAAAGCAGTAATCCACTGATGTTAAGCAGTGGATTAATTTTAACTATTTTCCACTGTTGTTAATATTCAATTGTGGAAAGGGAATTTCCCAGTGGTTTTCTGTACAAGCATCCACTAACCAGCGTTGAATTGAGCGACGCAGACGATTATATAAAGGTGCCATGTCACCATTAAAGTCTGCAATCACCACTAAATCTAAGGTTGAGTCTGAAGATTGTTCAAATTCAATATTGAGTTGCAGTAAATCATCACCATAACCCTCTGCTTCAATACGGGTTTTAAGATAGGCATTTAATATCTTAGGAATATCAGAGGTGCTTTCTTTTTGTAAATCGTAACTAATGCCTAATCTTTCTTTAATTCTAAAGTTGACGCTTAGATTAATGGGTGATTGACGTAAAAAATCCGTGGTTAGATAGGTCTTCAATGCCCCGCCGCGTTGGGTTAATTGTACAAGTTCTTGCGAAATTCCCACAACTTCGCCCCGACTACCATCCGATAGCAGTACCCATTCATTCAGTTTACAAGGAAACCACGGTTCTGATTGGTGATAAGCACGAGATTCTAGATTAACGAGCTTTTGAATCACAACTCGTTTTTTAATACCTGCAATAGGATTGACTAATAAGGTGTAGACATTAATTTCTTCAACCTTCCACGGTAAACCATCCACATAAATACGTTCACCTTCTCTGACTGAACCAATATTTAAATACAGTTGAATTTGTTTCCAGTATTGCGGAATTGCAGTACGAACTCCCCATGCAATCATGATAATAACCAAAATTCCCAAACTGAATAAGACCCAATCACCTGCTTGATAAAATACAATCATGGGTGCAATGAGCATAAGTAGCAGTACTACGATATGAAACCATAAATCAATTAGACGTACCTGAAAGCTACGGGGGTGTTTCTGAAAAGCAGGAATATGCTTTTTTAGCCGACAATTAATAAAGCGAAAAGTGAAAAATATAATAATCACAGCAAGCAATGCTTGAGATAAATACAAACCTCTTTTTTGAAAAAAACCTTTCAAATATTGACTAGAGACTTCTGCAAACGAACGCTCAGAACTTTTTATTTTTTCTAACTGAATCGTTGCAGTCGTGTATTGACTACTAATGAAACTTTTTCTAGATTTTAGATACTTTAGTATATCTTTTAGAGGCTTATTTAATTTTTTCTTGGTTTTATATTCTTTAGAAATATTGTTTTTCAATAAGACTTTAATATACTCAATTGCTTCATTGATATAGGAAAGTTTTTTTTCATAATTGGTGATTTTTTCTCTGACTTGAGTTTTCGTTCTAACTTTTTCGGTGACATGAGTGAGTTCATCAATCGCAGGTTTTAATAGTGATAAAATTTCTTCCTCAAAGTTTATTTTTCCTTTCTTTTTGTCTTCAAGTAAAGTAATGGTGTTATTCGTTGCGACTTGCTCAAAATTTTTCTCGATTGACTGTAACTCGATTTCAAGCTTTTTAATATCACTTAATATTTGCTTTTTTGCACCATCAAATTCAGCCGATTTAAGTTGACTTTTATACACTTGAATCAACTTTTTAATATCATCTTGCGTCGTTAAAATAGAATCCAGCGTATCCAATGTATTAGCAATATAAACTTGTCCCTCATCTCTGTTGATCTTCTCAGATTCTAGTTCTTCTTTTGCAACAGGTTGAGATTCTACTGATTTGGGTTCAACTGCACTCAGTATAATAGGTAGAAGGAATAGCAGGAAGAGAAGAAATGGAGCCGATATTTTTTTCATTTAGGTATCGCTTATTATGTATCTGGGAGGTTGCTCTATAGTTGGACAGCCTCCTAGCTTGTCTTTAAGATATTTTGAGCCATAATATACGGTATATTTCGGTTAAGCACGTCAGTCACTATGTTTAAATTTCTATCAGGTATTATAATCATCCAATTGTTGACCATTGCTTTTGTATTCTTACTACCGAATACAACAAATTCTGTATGGGGTTGGGT
>WFRR01000035.1 GCA_015486375.1 Thiotrichaceae bacterium | reverse complement strand
TTGCCGCACCGTGGCTGGTATTACTCGGTGAAGCAAGCTACTCCCTCTATATTCTGCAACGCCCTGTTCATAGTATTTATCAAAAATATCTGGCTAACCATTTAGCTGTATCAGAAGTAGGACATTTTTATATTTATCTATTACTACTAATTGCAGTCTCGATTGCTTCTTATAAATTATTTGAAACCCCTCTGAGAATTTGGATAAATTCCAAGTTCCATCACTAAAAATCTATTTGATAATCGTGATTATCCCACTACCTAGTTATCTCGTAAACTTATAACTTCCCAATTTTTCTGGGTGGCAAGTTCAGCTAGTTTTTTATCAGGGTCAACCGCAATGGCATGCTTAACTTGTTGCATTAAAGGGGCATCGTTATGGGAATCACTATAAAAATAACTGCCCTTTAGGTTTTCATTATGCTCGCGCATCCAAACGGATAAACGCTGTACTTTTCCTGCTTGGAAACAAGGAATGCCTTCAATCTCCGTGGTATAACGACCATCAACCATTTTAGCTTGAGTCGCAATTAAATGAGGAATGCCTAATTCAGCCGCAATCGGTGCAGTAATAAACTGATTGGTTGCGGTAATAATAACCAGCGTATGCTGTAAGGCTCTATGTTTCTCCACTAAAGCACGGGCTTTATCACCAATTAAAGGCAAAATAACCGCTGCCATAAATTCTTGATGCAGTTGATCCAGTGCTGGATTAGATAGGCGAGTTAAGATTTCAAAGGTAAAGGCGGAGAACTCATAGATATCCAGTTTTCCTTCTTTATAATCTTGGTAAAACTTCTGATTGGCTTGTTCATAATGGACTTTATCAACGAGTTTTTTTTGGACTAAAAAATTCCCCCATTCATAATCGCTATCGCCTGATAAAAGGGTGTTATCTAAATCAAAGAGTGCAAGTGTCATAAGCTTTCGTTAGGTTCTATTAAATTTTGTACAAAGTAGTTTGATCATTCAGATAAATTGAGAGATATTTTCCAAATTGATGCTTTCCTATTTGCCCAATGATAAGGGATATGGAAGAATCTTCATATCAGTATATTTGGAGACTCATTGTGATTGATCGAGATGGATTTCGGCATAATGTCGGAATAATTCTCTGCAACTGCGATGGCAAGGTATTTTGGGGTAAACGCATTGGACAAACTTCTTACCAATTTCCGCAAGGAGGAGTTGATAAAGGAGAAAGTTGTTTAGATGCGATGTATAGAGAGTTACATGAAGAGGTGGGTTTAAGGTCTCAACATGTAGAGGTATTAGGCTATACAAAAAATTGGTTACGTTATCGTTTACCCCAACACATGGTGCGCCGTCATGCACAGCCAGTTTGCATAGGACAAAAGCAGCGATGGTATTTGGTACGAATGCTTTGTGAAGAGTCACGTTTAGATTTTACAACCACTCCCGAACCTGAATTTGATGGTTGGCAGTGGGTAAATTATTGGATGCCCATTAAAAATGTGGTGTACTTTAAACGTAACGTCTACCGACACGCCTTAGAGGAGCTTTCTCCTTTGCGTCGTCAATTAACAAAGTCATCAGCTAAACGCTAATGCTGGTTGCGGGTGAGTAGTTTTCTTTTTTGGAGAAATACCCACCCCACATACACAGCATGAATGCTTCTATTTATAGGAAAATAGAGATAGGACAGCACTCTATTCCACTTTTCGGATGAAAAAACTCCATTTATCGGGTACAGTTCCGTATTCAAATTATTCAGGTATCTCAATCACACCGAGATACAGTTTCAAAATATTGGAGATTCTTACCATGGCTAGACAAGCAGATTTCATTGCACCATCCATCCTTTCCGCCGACTTTGCTCGCCTTGGCGAAGAAGTTGACAATGTATTAGCATCAGGTGCGGATGTCGTACATTTCGATGTAATGGATAATCACTATGTGCCTAATTTAACCATTGGTCCTTTGGTTTGTGAAGCACTCCGTAATCATGGTGTTACCGCTGAAATTGATGTGCATCTTATGGTTAAGCCTGTTGACCGTATTATTCCTGATTTTGCTAAAGCAGGCGCAAGCTATATTACCTTCCACCCTGAAGCGTCTGAGCATATCGATCGTACACTCGGCATGATTCGTGAGTTAGGTTGTAAGTCAGGTTTAGTTTTTAATCCTGCTACGCCTTTATCAATTCTTGATCATGTTATGGATAAAGTTGATGTAATTTTATTAATGTCTGTTAACCCTGGTTTTGGTGGACAAAGCTTTATTCCAGAGACCATGAATAAGCTTCGTATCGCTCGTAAGATGATTGATGATTCAGGTTACGATATTCGTCTTGAAATTGATGGCGGTGTTAAAGTGAATAATATCCGTGAGATCAAAGAAGCAGGTGCAGATATGTTTGTGGCAGGTTCAGGTATTTTTGGTGGTAAAAATACAGATGATGCCAATAACTATGACACAATTTGTGGAGAATTCCGTAAAGAATTAAATGCTGCTAAGGTTTAATTTTTTTAACTGTTTAAGAAATGAGTAGGTAAATCATACTTGTTTCTTGATTATCAGTTGTGAACAAAGGTTTCTTAAGTTATGAATAAATTTACGCCTAAAATGGTATTGATTGATGTTGATGGAACGTTAGTCGATAGTGTTCCTGATCTTGCCTTCTGTGTTGATGAAATGATGAAACAGTTAGATATGCCAGTGCGAGGTGAAGCGACGGTACGTGAATGGGTTGGTAACGGCGTAATTCGTTTAACTGAACGGGCTTTATGTAATGATCTAAATGGATATCCTGAACAAGCTTTATTTGACAAAGCAATGCCTATTTTTAATGAATTATATGCCGAAAATACTTCTAAACGCAGTGAGTTATATGAGGGAGTTGCGGAAGGTATGGCGTTTTTAAAGGAGTGTGGCTTTAAAATTGGTTGTGTAACCAATAAAGCGACTCAATTTACGATTCCTTTATTAAAAGACTTAGGTTTGCACGATGAGTTTGAAACCATTATTTGTGGTGATACCTTAGAAAAGAAAAAGCCTGATCCTGCACCGTTATTACATGCTGCTGAGCTATTAGGGGTTAAACCTGAAGAATCATTGATGTTAGGCGATTCTCAATCGGACGTTAAAGCTGCTCGAGCTGCAGGTTTTAGCATTATTTGCATGAGCTATGGCTATAATCATGGCGAAGACATTCGCAACTATAATCCTGATGTTGTTATTGATTCAATGACTGAATTATCTAATTATATTCAATGTGACTACTAAGCACCAAAATTTCTTTCCCAACGATAAAATATAGAATAGACACTGATGGATAAAACTACATTCCAAGCTTATTTCCAAGCAGGCTTTAATCGTGTTCCTTTAGTTCGCGAAGTGCTTGCGGATTTAGATACCCCACTCAGTTGTTATTTAAAACTGGCGAATGGGACATATTCTTATTTATTTGAGTCAGTTCAAGGCGGCGAAAAATGGGGGCGTTACTCCATTATTGGTTTACCTGCTAAACAAATTATAAAAGTGTTTAAGAACACTATTAAAGTTTTTTCTGAAGGGCAATTAATTTCAGAACAGCATGTTGATGATCCTCTGGAATGGATTGAAAACTATCAGAAAACATTTAAGGTTGCTGAAATAGAAGGTTTGCCCCGTTTTACGGGGGGGCTGGTCGGGTATTTTGGTTATGACACTATTCGTTATATCGAAAAAAAATTAGCTCATTCAGAAAACCCTGATGAACTGCATACGCCTGATATTTTATTGATGTTATCGGAAGAAGTGGTGGTATTTGATAATTTACGCGGCAAGCTTTATCTGATTGTTAATGCTAAATATGATCAATATGAAGCAGCCAATCAATATTTAAATCGACTCGAACAACGTTTACGTGAGCCTGTACCCCTTTATAAAGCAATTTCTTGCTCTAATACCATTGAAGAAAGTGATTTTAAATCAGCCTTTACTCAACAGGGTTTTATGGATGCCGTACAAAAAGCTAAAGATTACATTGCAGCAGGCGATATTATGCAAGTGGTCTTATCACAGCGTTTAAGTATTGATTACGATGCTCCCCCTTTAGATTTATACCGAGCTTTACGCAGCCTCAACCCCTCTCCCTATATGTATTATATGGATTTGGATGAGTTTCAAATTGTTGGTTCATCACCCGAAATTCTGGTTCGTTTGGAAGAAGATAAAATTACCGTACGTCCTATTGCAGGAACGCGTAAACGAGGTGCAACGGAGCAACGAGATAAAGAACTCGAAATCGAGTTACTCAATGATCCTAAGGAGCTGGCAGAACATTTAATGCTCATTGATCTAGGGCGTAATGATGCAGGTCGGGTTAGCCAAACGGGAACAGTCACGTTAACAGATAAAATATTTATCGAGCGTTACTCCCATGTGATGCACATTGTCTCTAATGTGACGGGTAAGTTACTCCCTGATTTATCTGCCATTGATGTACTCCGAGCCACTTTTCCTGCGGGAACAGTCAGTGGCGCACCCAAAATTCGCGCGATGGAAATTATTGATGAATTAGAACCGAGTAAACGCGGTGTTTATTCGGGAGCAATTGGCTATTTAGCTTGGAACGGTAATATGGATACGGCTATTGCCATTCGTACGGCAGTCATTAAAAATAAAAAGCTACATATTCAAGCAGGTGCGGGAATTGTTTATGATTCAATTCCTGAGCTGGAATGGAAAGAAACCATGAATAAAGGGCGGGCGATTTTTAAAGCGGTCAGTCAAGCGGCGAAAGGTCTAGATGGGAGTCATAAATGATTCTAGTTATTGATAATTATGATAGTTTTACCTATAACCTTGTGCAATACCTTGGCGAGCTTAAGGCAGAAGTACACGTTATTCGTAATGATGAAATTCCTGTGGAAGCCATTGATGAGATTGCACCTGAACGGATTATGCTGTCCCCTGGTCCCTGTACGCCAAATGAAGCGGGTATCTCATTAGCTGTATTAAAACGTTATGCAGGCAAACTACCAATTATGGGTGTGTGTTTAGGACATCAAGCGATTGGACAAGCTTTCGGCGGCAAGATTATTCGTGCTAAAGAAATTATGCACGGTAAAACTTCTTTAATTCATCACAAAAATGTGGGTTTATTTGCAGGACTGAGTCAGGCGTATACTGCTACCCGTTATCACTCTTTAGTGATTGAAAAAGCAAGTTTACCTGATTGTTTAGAAATAACCGCATGGACTGAAACAGCCACGGGTGAAATAGATGAAATTATGGGGGTTCGCCACCGTGATTTAACCATTGAAGGGGTACAGTTTCACCCTGAATCTATTTTGACTGAACACGGTCATGCCATGTTACAAAATTTTTTAGATCTCCCCATCAAATGAGTAGTGCAAGCCAATATCAGAATGCTTCCTTACTACGCCGTGTCGGTGGCATTATTTACGATTCTTTCCTTTCAATCTCTTTTATTGTAGTGATTGCTGCATTAACTTTATTTATCTTGCAAGTGAATGGCTTGAAAAATATCCAGCCCGATAGCACCTTAAGTCA
Organism: Thiotrichaceae bacterium; assembly: GCA_015486375.1. Lineage (GTDB taxonomy): Bacteria > Pseudomonadota > Gammaproteobacteria > Thiotrichales > Thiotrichaceae > S015-18. Next base: position 25,662 of record WFRR01000035.1, on the reverse strand, counting down.
GGTGCTATTTTTGTATTTACTCTTTCTAGGCTTTGGTTTTTTTAGTTGGTTTTGGACGCATGGTGGTCAAACACTGGGAATGAAAGTATGGAAACTAAAAGTATTACGGCTAGATAATCGTCCAATAACATTCTGGGATGCTTTAGCACGCTTTGGTTTTGCATTGTGTTTACCGATTATTAGCCAACTTTGGTGCTTAATTGATAAACAGGGCTTAGCATTACATGATCGATTTTCAGGAACTAAGTTAATTTATATTCCATCGTAAACAACCGATAATCATTTAGTTTTCATTATTCTATGCAACCTGTGTTACAGCAATGGCAATTGGGATTTAGTATTGTATTGGGGTTTTCCCTAATATAAGATGGTATATTCACCCATTTTATTTTAAAGCTATTTGTCGGATGATAGGCACCGTTGATTGTGTCTGGTTACTTTGTGTCGAAACGAAGAGAAATAGCACTTTAAGCAGGTTTATCATTGGCTCCATTATCCCTGATTTTTAATCGCCGTAATGTGATATACCTCAATAATTCCTTAGGAGGATAGCAATATTATGAATAAACCATTACGTAGATTAGCAATACTTGGGCTTGCCCCGATCTTTGCCTTCTCTGCCTTATCATTTTCTTCATTAAGTATGGCTGAAGACAAAAAGGCAGAACCCGCAGCTAAAGTAGAAAAAGCTGAGCCAACAGGTAAAGAGTTAGCGTTTAGTCGTAAAAAAGGTAATTGCTTAGCCTGTCATATGATTCAAGGCGGTGAAATGGCGGGTACGATTGCACCTCCACTGATTGCAATGGCAGCACGTTTCCCTGATAAGGAGAAGTTACGCGCACAAATTTTTGATGCTCAAGTAGCTAACCCTGATAGCTTAATGCCTCCATTTGGTAAGCATAAGATTCTTTCTGAAAAAGAATTAGACAAAGTTGTTGACTTTGTTTTATCACTATAAATTGGGAGTGTTATTTAAAATGAAAAAATTACCGCTTATTCTTAGTGTATGTATCACTGCATGTTTATCACTAAGTGTTGCATTAAGCTCGGCACAGGCTGCAAGTCCTGCTGAAGATCAAAAAATATTCCAAGATTTCTTTAAGAAAAAGTTTCCTGATATAAAAGAAGCTGAATTTGCCAATGGTGTTTATGCTGTTGACTCTGTTGGTAGAGAAAGTTGGGAAGCCATTGAAGAATTTCCTCCTTACGAACCTGTTGTTGATAAAGGTGCAGAAATGTGGAAAAAGCCTTTTGCAAATGGCAAAGGCTTTAAAGATTGCTTTAAAGAAGGTCCAGCCATTGCAGGTAAATATCCTCATTGGGATAAAGAAAAATCCATGGTAATGACCTTACCTTTGGCTATTAACAATTGTTTAGAAGCCAATGGCGAAAAACCACTGAAATATAAAAAAGGGAAGATTAATAATATCCTTGCTTATATGGCGTTTGAGTCACGTGGACAAAAAGTCAATGTTGAAATGTCTGATGATCCTAAAGCCCTTGAAGCGTATCAAAAAGGTAAAGATTTTTGGTTAGCAAAACGGGGTCAGCTCAATATGTCATGTGCAGGTTGTCACGCCCAAAATGCTAGCAATAAGATTCGTGCGGACGTTTTAAGTCCTGCTTTCGGTCATCCAACAGGTTTCCCAGTGTATCGTTCTAAGTGGGGCGGTATGGGTACATTGCACCGTCGTTTCACAGGTTGTAATAAGCAAGTACGTGCTAAGCCTTTTAAAGCACAAGGTGAAGAGTATCGTAATCTTGAGTTCTTCCTTACTTATATGAGTAATGGTTTAGAATTGAATGGCCCTAGTTCACGTAAATAAAGGAATAAGACAATGTTAAAAAAGATATTAATGATTGCAACCTTTGCAACAGTTAGCAGTTTTAGTAACATGACCTTGGCAGAAGAAAATGCTGATAGTTTAAAAACTGCTGTTGAAGCTGCGAAAACAGCCAAAAAAGCCGCTGCAACAGTCGGTGGCGAATGGCGTGATATTGGTAAATTTCTTAAAAAGGCAAAAAAATTAGCCGCTGATGGGAAATTTGATAAAGCAGTTAAGCTAGCGAAGAAAGCTGAAACACAAGGGAAATTGGGTAAAGCACAAATGGAAGGACAGACGAATCTGGAATTCCCGAGTTACTTTACCAAGTAACCGAGTCAGCATGTTATATTCATTTCACTAAGAATTTATTTAGGAATAAACAATGAAACGTAGAAGTTTTGTAAAGGGAACATTGTCAGCAAGTGTTGCTGGCTTAGCTGTTGGCGCAGGTCTTATACCCGCGTCTTTATTAGCAGAAGATAAGAAAGCGGAAGAAGCAGCGGCTGCAAGCAAAGATGCAGAAGCGACAAAAGACGCAGAAGCTAAACCTGCGGGTCATGCTACAAGTTTTGATAGCACGATTGTTGATTCTGCTGAAAAGTCAGATAAAATTAAATTAAAAGCGCCTGATGTGGCTGAAAATGGTGCAGTTGTTCCTGTTACTGTTGATGCTTCTGGCTTAGAAGGCGTAACAAAAATTCAGATTATTGCAACCAATAATCCTGATGCAATTGCGGGTACATTTAATTTGGCTGAAGGAACGGTTGCCTTTGCTTCAACACGTATCAAAATGGGTAAAACAGGTCCTGTTATTGCTTTAGTCACTGTAGGCGATAAAAGCTTTAAAGCTCAGAAAGATGTTAAAGTAACTATTGGCGGCTGTGGCGGCTAGTTCTAAAGAACAGGAGATATATTAATGAAAGTTCGTGCAAAAGAAAAAGATGGTGTAGTTAGCATCAAAGTACTAATGAACCATGTAATGGAATCTGGTCGTCGTAAAGATAAAAAATCAGGCGAGTTAATTCCTGCTCATTTTATTAAGACGGTGACGATTACAGCGAATGGTAAAGATGTATTAACCGCTGATTGGACAGGCTCAATCTCTAAGAACCCTTATTTAGCCTGTAAATACAAAGGTGCTAAAGGCGATAAGGTTAAAGTATCTTGGGTCGATAATAAGGATAAGACAGCAGAAAAAGACGTTGTTGTTAAATAAGTCCTCGGGAAGGAGATTATATTCTTCTTCCTAGTACTTAAATATGATTAGTGATTTTTCAAAAGAATCCTAATCATATTTTTAATATATCAATTACCTGTATCAATCTTTTATATAAAACCAAAGACCATCGTCACATTATTTAATATGTTGTGCAATACAACAACCTTTATCTACGTTTGAAGTAAAAATAAACTAAAGCACGATTATTTAAAACTTCAGCATTCAATCATTCATCAATGTTATTGCTTCTATAATTAGAAGAGGAATTCTTATGCCCACAATGGACAGACGCACGTTTTTTAAATTCTTAGCGATGGGAGTTGCAGGCTCTGCAACGGCTAGTTTACCTTGGTTGTCTGCTGCCCAAGCTGAAACCCCTAGTCTTTATGATTTACCGCAGAAAGGACAAGCCCGTATTCTGCATCTCACTGATTTACATGGACAATTATTGCCTGTTTATTTCCGTGAACCCAATGTTAATTTAGGTTTCGGTCATGCTTTAGGTCATCCACCGCATGTGGTTGGTAATGCTTTACTGGATAAACTTAAGTTACCCAAAGGTGGGGTTGAAGCTTATGCTTACACTTATTTAGATTTTGCTGAAGCGGCTAAAAAGTACGGCAAGATGGGCGGTTATTCGCATATTAAAACCCTTTTAAATCAACTTCGCAAAGGTGCAGGGGGGCAAAAAAATACGCTGACCCTCGATGGTGGCGATTTATGGCAGGGTTCAGGTACATCACTCTGGACTCGGGGTGTTGATATGGTGGAAGCTTCTAATATTATGGGTATCGATGTCATGGTTGGGCATTGGGAATTTACCTATGAAGAACAAGAAGTATTGAGTAATGTTGCGTTGTTTAAAGGTGATTTTATTGGTCAAAATGTGCGAGTCAAAGAAGATGCGCTGATGGCTGATGAATACCTTGAAATGGTTGAAAAAAATAACGGACTTGGCTTGGTCGATGAAGATGCAGGTTATGCCTTTAATCCTTATGTAATTAAAGAAGTTGGCGGAAAGCGTATTGCCGTAATTGGACAAGCATTTCCACGTACCGCTAATGCGAATCCACCCGAATTCTTCCCTGATTGGTCATTTGGTTTACGTGAAGATGATATGCGGGATTTGGTCAAAAAAGTACGGACTGAAGAGAAGCCTGATGCTGTCGTAATGCTATCTCATAATGGTATGGATGTTGATATTAAAATGGCAGAGAATGTACCAGGTATTGATGTGGTATTTGGTGGACATACTCATGATGGCATGCCGATTCCTGTCAACGTTAAAAATAAGGCAGGTAATAACTGTTTAGTCACCAATGCAGGCTCTAATGGTAAATTTGTCGGGGTAATGGATTTAGATTTCCGTGACGGCAAAGTGAATATGCACTATAAAATGCTGCCTGTGATGACTAATCAGTTAGCTGCCGATAAGGAAATGGAAGCGTATTTAAGCCAAATGCGTGATACAAAATATGATGAGAAAATTGTAGAAAGTCGTCATCCAAAACGTTTATTTAATCCAGAACGGGTAGGTAAAAGCTATAAAGAAATTCTTGAAGAAAAGTTAGCGATTGCAGATCGTCTATTGTATCGACGCGGTAACTTTATGGGAACATGGGATCAGATTTTATGTAATGCTTTACGTGAAGAATATAAAGCCGATGTGGCTTTATCGGCTGGAGTCCGTTGGGGAACAACCACCCTGAAAGGTGATTGGATCACTATGGAAGATGTTATGAATCAATGTTCCATGACCTATGCTGAAACCTATGTAAGTGATATGACAGGTAAGCAATTATTAGATGTTTTAGAACAAATTGCTGATAATTTATTTGATCCTGATCCTTACTTACAATCAGGTGGTGATATGGTGCGTGCAGGAGGTTTGGATTACACCATTGACCCAACAAAACCACTTTTCAAACGTATTACTGAAGCCAAATTAGATAATGGTAAAGCCATTGATCCTGATACGGTTTATAAAGTCGCAGGTTGGGCAGTCGTCAATCGTACCCCTGATGGACGTTTAATGTGGGATGTTGTACGTGATTATATTAAAGCCAATAAAGGTAAAGATAATATTTTAGCACTGCCTAAAATTAATCATCCTAAATTAGTCAATGTTGCCAAGAACCCCGGTATAGCAGATTATGACGGTGACTTAAGCTAAAACGCTGTTATTTTAGGAGGTGAGGTGGATATAATAAAGGCTTAAATCCTGCTTAGGATAGGTAGAGATTTAGACGGTAATGAGGGCGATATTTTGGCTTTTATTGTCTGTATATCCAAATCACCTTGATCAATTCAATCAATATTACGCGCTAATTCACCGAAATAACCGATTTACACCGCGATTAATACGTTGCCAGATATAATTAGCTTTGACCCCAAAGCTGACCTCGGTATCTTTAATACCTGCTCGTAAAAATAACAATGCCCCTTGTTCCGATATAAATTCTTCGTGCTTCATGCCTTTGGGAGCAAGATGGTAATCACCTTTCTGAATGCTTAAATCACCAATCGTAATATTACCTTGTAATACAATACATTCTTCATCCACGCTGTGAGTATGAGCAGGCCACTGTGCGCCTGCATCCAAACGCATTAAAAACGAGCGTGTTCCTGCTTCACGATCCAGTGATAAGGGTTTAACTGCCACTTTCGGTTTAATTTGAATCCATTCACCTTCATCTGCATGAATAGTCAGCCCATCATCAAGTAAGGAATAAGAGCGTTTTTTTATATTTTTTCTGGTACTTGATGTTGATGTCTTTGGAAGTTGTGCCTTATTAAGCCTCGTGTTTTTTTGCTGAGGCATTGTCGTAATGCGCGCTAATAACTGACCGTGCATACGCGCTTTTACTAAAGGTAAAGGGGTCATCCCTGTATGTGCTGCATTAAGTTGTTCGATCACAGTTTCCTCCAATACATTGTCTATCGATTCTTTGGCTAGTGCTTCTCCTTCTTTTTTAGCCATTTTAAGATACCTCCTGCGGTTTAATTGCTGCCAAATTCATAAAAGAACTTAAATGTTTTTTTGCTTGTCGCAATTCTGTTTTTACTGTGCCTAATGGTAGTGCAGTAAAACGGGCTAATTGTTGGTGGCTATAACCTCTAAAATAGGCCAATGAAATTAACTGCCGTTTGGATTCACTCAAACACATCAAAGCGGTATGAATTTCAGACTTTGAATCTAAGGTCACTAATAAATCAAAGGGTTCAATCGCATCACGACTATCGATTAAAAATTCATCCATATTAACCCAATTCTTTAAATTTTTGATGCGTCGCAAGGCATCCAGTGAGCGGCTACGACAAATCATTAATAACCATGTTATTGCATTGCCTCGATTGCTATCGAAACTCGCCGCGCTATTCCACACTTGCAAATACACATCACCGACGACTTCTTCAGCCGTCTCAGGTGTGCCAGTAATACGGCTTGCCAAACCATAAACTCGGTTAACACTTAAATGATAAAACTGGCTTAATGCCTGTTCATCACCTGTGGCTATTTTTCCAAGTAATAAGACTAAATTATTAGCCACTTCATTCTCTGCAACACCTGCTTTGATAGTCATTCTATTTCCTATACTTCATTATTATTGTTGCGTATATTTCGATAATAAGTCCTCTAAAATAACATCTTCTAGAGCGGTCTTTTCACGCCACTGTTGAATGACGTCAAGAGCTTTTTTATCGTCTGTTAACTGTGCAGCACGCAGCAATAAACGTAAATCTTCGCTCGCCTTTTGTGTTTCCCAATTCAGCTTTGCATAATGTAATGCCTGTTTTGGCTGTTTATCAATATTGAGATAGTAATATGCCAATATTGCAGCTTGTAGGCTTGGTTCATCCTGTCGTAAATCCTGATGAGGCAGATTAAGCCGCTGACTGAGATGAGACTGATACTTTTCTATCTGTTTACGATTATTGATTAAACGTGCCGCATGCACTTGCCGCAATAATAATGCTGGGTCATCGTATGGGATAGAGAATTGTTCTAAAAGGTCGTTAGGACGTTGTTGCTGTAGTAAAAAATCAGCATAGCGTACTTTTAAATATGCATCACCTGATACCCCATTTAATACCTGCTTAAAGTGAGATTCTGCCACATTCATATTACCCAAACGCGTTGCAATCTCTGCCATCGTCGCTAATGTCCATTGTCGCCAAACATCATCAGAAGGCATACTTTTTAATAGTACTTTTAATAACTTATACGAGCGTTGTGCATGTCCATTAACACTTTGTATACTGGATTGACACAAGGTCGATAATGTCAGTTGTTGTAATTTTAATAAGGACTTACACGACTTTATCGCTGCTTTATAATCTCCCTGTATTTGTTGCAATAACGCTAGACTAAATCGAGCGGTAAGATTGTCTGGTTGTCGTTGGCTCAATTGTTGCCAGTCAGCCCTTGCCTGACTAAATTGATGTTCTGCTTGGTATAAATAGGCTCGTAAACTTAATACGGCTAAAGGTGGATTTTTTTGATTCCACCAGTTTTCTAAGGTCTGTTTAGCTAAATACAAATATAGATCACGGTTAATCTGTTTAGCCTGTTTTACATAATGCTCGGCAAGCTGGGTAGCAAACTGTACATTATTGGGTTGTTGATGCCATGCAGTTTCTAATGCCTGAGTCGATGCTTGAAGGACTCGTTGAGAGTCTTCTTCTTGTAAATTTTTCACCGAATCTTCTGTTGCGGGTGTTATATGATTTTTACTCATGGGTAGGGTTAGTATAAATAGCCCAATGAGTAAAAATGATAATATTAGAAATAAACCTAAATAAAAGCGTTTATTTCTAAACATTAACCCGCGTTGCAGAGCAGGTTTAGCCATTAACGATTTTGGACTCGATTAATGACTGCACTGAGATTTTCATCATCGGTAATATCAATCGGCTCAGCATTGGCATTGCCAAATAAAGTATTAATATCATTACTCAGTTGTGAGCCATTATCAGGTTCAGTGGCTGCACTATTGGCAGACTGATTAGCAATATCAACTAAGGTATTGCTAGGTTCTGTCACGACCACATCGGTATCTGTAACGACTACATCAGTATCTGTATTGCTGGTATTGTTATCATTATTACCGCCACCTCCGCCGCCACAACCACTGAGAGTAATACCCAGTAAAGCAAAGCTAAAAATCGAAATTAAATATTTCATTGCTTCTTCTCCAAGGGTGATTTAGTTAGATGAACCCGCTACAGGTGTAGTCAGATAAGGGAAAACTGCATCAAATTGTGCTGCATTTTGTAATGCACCATCGGTATAGGCTAAAGCACCATCAGGGGCATCTTCAGGGGTACAAAGACCCAAGTTTAAGTGACATAATAAACCCATTGAAACCCGTAAAGCTGCATCAACGACATCATCACCGGGACGACGACCATTCGGGAAACCTGCATTATCACCGACCGCAACACCTAAATTCTTTTGTTGATCTTTCGCAGTGGCAGCAATCGTGACATTCAAACGCTGCATTTCTGCGACTGAACCATTGGCATTAACCCCGTTTAAACCTGTTAAAAAGGCAGCAACTAAATCAGGGCGATTCGCAACGGTGGGTGCGCGAACACCAAATAAAACTTTGAGTAGTGCAGGTAAAGTGGGGTTAGTCACATACGTTGCAAATTGACCATCATCTTTTGGTTCACTGGCATTGAAACGATCTTTATCAGGTAAACCAATCACAACCTCATTAACCAATGGCATACCTAAACGTGAAACTTGTGTCCATGCACCGCCTTGTAGTGCGGGTTTACTAAAGGTCGGTGTGGGATCTAATACACGAACTTGCGGCATACTCGCGGATGTCCAAGCGGCAATAACATCCGTTGTTCCACCTGTTAAACAAGCAATCGGAACTTCTACTGCAAAGGTCGTGATATTTTTATCATTGATGATATTCTTTTCGCCATCGACTGGACCGAGTGGGTTCGTATTGACTAAGTCAAAAACTTCACCCAAATTAACGGCAAAGGAATCCTTACGCTGTCCGACAAAAATACGCCCTGATTGTGAACCTTGAGGACATGAAGCAAAATGAGCCTCATGGATAAAGGTTTTAGCATAGTCGCCATAGCCTTGAACACTGAAGGTTTTAGCTCCAATATTGTCGTACGGTTTTGAGAAACTGGTTCCCCCGCCTTGACTGCTATTATTGACACTCGCGACACTGCCTGTACGACGATCACCTGTGACCATATTGACGCTATAACTTTCAGCAAAGTTAAGCGCACTGCTATCAGCACTGGAAACTGGCCCAATATTTTTAAGCGGTACAGCCACATTCTTACCATTGATGGGTAAGGTAATGCCTTTGCCATCATTGGCTAAAGTATTACTAAACTGGAATTGAAAGGTAATATCTTCAACTGCATCACCATTATTATCAACATGAATTTCATACAGTGCATTGGGATCCATACTAAAATAATTAGGTCCGCCGTAAGCATCTTGCAGTGGATTATAGTTAGCAATTAAAGTGACATAGCCTTCACGCCCTGTTTCATAACTACGGAACATATAAAAGTCAGTGGAATCGACCTTGGGTTGTTGGGTAATAAAAGGGGCTTCTCGGTGACTTGAAGATTGTGCTGTTCCAGCTAAACAGAGTGCTAATGCCGCAGCAACACTGTGTTTGACGAATTTAGCATTAAGTGGGGATTTCATTATTTGTTATCCTAAAACTTCATCGGTTGGTAAGAAAAAAGGTTCACAAATCCTTGTTATTATATTTTTAGGTGGATTCAACTAGGTCTACGCAGCGATAATTTAACTGGATTGGATTTTTTTCAAAAAAATTGATTTTAGTTTTAATATGATAAAATAGTAAACAAATAATACAGATGAGCAAAAATCAAATATGAGCTATTTTATCGGCTTGCCGCAGTGGCAACATAATGACTGGTATCCCAGTGAAATTAAAAGTCCACAGGCACTCAACTATTATGCTCAGCATTTTTCCGCCATTGAAGGTAATAGCACTTTTTATGGTTTGCCCAAACGTAGCACGATTGAAAAATGGAATGAGTCCGTACCTGATCAGTTTCGTTTTTGTCTAAAATTTCCCAAAGCGATTAGTCATCAAGCAGAATTACGTCATTGTGAAGCATCATTGACTCAATTTTTTCAAACGATTGAGCCTTTACACGCAAAAATCGGGGTGCTTTGGTTGCAAATGAATCAACGCTTTCAACCTGAATCTTTACCGTATTTAGTTAAATTTTTGAGTCAATTACCCAAAGGTTTTAATTATGGTATTGAAGTACGTCATTTAGGCTTTTTTGATAAGGCAGAACAAGAGCGCAGTTTTAATCGTCTTTTACTCGAACAGAATGTGAATCGGGTGATGTTTGATACCCGTTTATTGTTTAAACATCCTGCTAATGATCAAGCCAGTCAAGATGCATTACGTAAAAAACCCCGTGTCCCCACGCATGTATTAGCAACGGCTCAGCAGCCAATTATTCGTTTTATTAGTCCCATTGATACACAACTCGCAGAAGTTGCTTTAGATCAATGGGTCAATAAAACCTTACAATGGATTGATGAAGGACGAACGCCCTATCTGTTTTTTCATACTCCGAGCAATCAAGTTTCACCACAATTAGCGCAACGCTTCGCTGAAAAAATGCAGCAACGACGCGCTGACTGTCCTGCTTTAAACCTATGGTCTAAACAAGAAAATCAGCAAGTATCACTTTTTTAAGTGCTTACTTTGAGGGTTTGCTCGCTTCAAAATCTTTCTTATTCACAGCAAGGTGATAGTTTGGATCTTCAAGTACACTCACTTCGACAAGCTTTTCAGCCGTTTTGAGTAATTGGCGACATTCTTTACTGAGATGTTTCAAGTGCAAGCGTTTATGCTCCTTGTTATAACGTTCGGCTAATTTATCAATGGCCTCAATCGCAGAGTGATCCGTGACACGGGAGTTTTGAAAATCGACCACGACATCATCAGGGTCATTTTTAGGATCAAAAATATCTTGAAAATTATGTACCGAGGCAAAGAATAATGGTCCATTAAGTTCATACACTTTACTTCCTTCCCGATTAATACGACTTGTGGCATTGATATGACGCGCATGTTGCCATGCAAAAACCAGTGCTGATAAGATGACACCAATAATCACTGCAACGGCTAAATCGAAGAACACGGTAATAACGGCAACAGAAATACCAATGATTGTATCAGCAGGTGGAATTTTGCCAATTAAGCGGAAGCTGCACCATTCAAATGTACCAATTACTACCATAAACATGACACCCACTAATACTGCAATGGGAATTTGTTCGATCAGCGCTGAACCCACAAGAATAAATGATAATAAAAATAAAGCCGCACTAATCCCCGAAAGACGACCTCGTCCACCTGATTTTATATTGATAATACTTTGACCGACCATCGCACAGCCTCCCATACCGCCAAAGAAACCTGTTGTGGTATTTGCTAAGCCTTGCCCAATACACTCACGATTGGGTTGCCCGCGTGTTTCCGTTAATTCATCAATTAAATTAAGGGTTAATAAGCTTTCAATTAAACCCACGAGTGCAATAATCACAGCATAAGGTAAAACAATTTTAAAGGCTTCTAGACCGAAAGGAATTTCAGGAATATGGAAACTGGGTAGATTACCTTGAATTGAAGCCATATCACCCACAGAAGCCGTATCTAAATTAAACACCAATGTAATCACGGTACCCGCAATAATTGCCACCAAGGTTGAAGGAAGTATTTTGGTTAACTTCGGTAAAAAATGAATAATTGCCATCGTTAATATAATCAGGGCAAACATAATCCAGAGTGCATCGCCACTGACCCACTGTATATTGCCTGTTGCATCCGTTAAAATATTACCTGCATTATCTTTCAGCTTAAACTGTTCTAGCTGTGCAATAAAAATAACCAATGCAAGACCATTAACAAAGCCTAAAAATACAGGATGCGGTACAAGCCGTATAAACTTACCTAGTTTCAATGCCCCCATGGTTATCTGAATTAAGCCTGCTAAAATAACGGCGGCAAATAGATATTCCACCCCGTGCTGCATGACTAAAGCAACAATCACAACTGCAATTGCGCCTGTTGCACCTGAAATCATGCCAGGTCGACCACCCACTACTGCTGCAACTAAGCCCATAATAAAAGCGGCATATAAACCAATCAGTGGATCAAGGTGGGCAACAAAGGCAAAGGCAACGGCTTCGGGAACTAAAGCGAGGGCAACCGTAAGCCCTGAAAGCAAATCATTTTTAATATTCTGCGGCGAATGTTTGGATATAAGCTCGAACATGATGTTATTTTTAGGGGGGTGACTGAATTCAGTCGCGATTCTTTCATACAGAAAGGCTAAATACTAGCGTAATGGATAGAATTTAATAGAATACTAATATAGTGATGACGATTGCAGTATTGGCGGAGAAGGAGGGATTCGAACCCTCGATAGACGTTAGCCTATACACGCTTTCCAGGCGTGCTCCTTCAGCCACTCGGACACTTCTCCATTTGAGGGCGTTAGCTTATCCTAGATTAATAGGTGTGTAAATTAGTAATTTAAGCATATAGCGGCTAAATAAAACCCTCAAGCATTGCAATTATGGCTGAGTTATTGATAATCGATAGTAACTCTGCACTCAACTACAACAAAAATTATGACTGAAGATAAAACAGTAGAAAAAACACCGGCTAAAGGTATTTACCTTTTACCCAACCTTCTGACTACAGGAGCCATGTTTTGCGGCTTTTATGCCATTGTTGCAGGCATGAATGATAAATTTGAAATTGCCGCAATTGCGGTATTTATTGCCATGATTCTCGATGGATTAGATGGGCGCGTTGCTCGTATGACCAATACTCAAACTGCATTTGGTGCAGAATATGACAGTCTTTCTGATCTTATTTCCTTTGGTCTTGCGCCTGCATTAGTGATGTATCAATGGGCATTAGTGGATATGAAGGATATGAGCATTGCATGGGGTAAAGCAGGTTGGTTGGCCGCATTTATTTATGTTGCTTGTGCGGCGTTACGTTTAGCGCGTTTTAATACTCAAATCGGTAAAGTGGATAAACGCTATTTTATTGGCTTGCCGAGTCCAGCCGCTGCGGCTGTGATGGTTGGAATGGTCTGGTTTTTTAATGATATCGGCATAGCAGGTGATGAAATGAAACTTTATGCCTTTGCATTATCTTTATGTGTGGGTTTATTGATGGTTTCTAACTTTCGCTTTTATAGCTTTAAAGATTTTGATTTGAAAAATAAAGTGCCATTTTTAGCCATTTTATTAATGGTCTTAGTGCTTGCACTAACGACAATTGACCCACCTAAAGTATTATTTGCAGTATTTCTACTATACAGTCTATCAGGCCCTCTTCTGTACCTCGTACGTCGCTATCGCCGTTTTCGTCGGGCGTAGCTGTAGCTTTCCTCTTACGTTTATATTACGAAAAATTCTTAATTTTAGACCATAACGAGACTTAAGCACATTAATCAACCTTTTTTAGTACAATCTGAGGCTCTAAAATTTTGGGGCTGATGAGTAGTCGAGTAATTTAACATGTCTAATGACCGTTTAATCATTTTTGATACAACCTTACGCGATGGTGAGCAAAGTCCTGGCGCATCAATGACCCAAGATGAAAAAGTTCGCATTGCCAAAATGTTAGAGCAACTGCAGGTTGATGTAATTGAAGCAGGTTTTCCTGTTGCCAGCTCAGGTGATTTCGCTGCTGTAAAAGCGATTGCAGAAACTATTACCGACAGCACCGTATGTGGCTTATGTCGTGCTTTGGAAAAAGATATAGAAAGTGCTGCAATGGCACTCAAGCCTGCCCGTTCTTCTCGTATTCATACTTTTATCGCAACGTCTCCGATTCATATGAAAGAAAAATTGCGTATGAGTCCTGATCAGGTATTAGATCAAGCCATTTATGCGGTTAAGAAAGCACGTCAATACACCGATAATATTGAATTCTCAGCAGAAGATGCAGGGCGTTCTGATTTAGATTTTTTGTGTCGTATTGTTGAAGCCGCGATTGATGCAGGGGCAACCACAATTAATATTCCTGATACGGTCGGTTACAATATTCCGCATCAGTTTGGTGAATTAATTAAGCAATTACTACATCGAATTCCCAATGCGGATAAAGCAATTTTCTCAGTGCATTGTCATAATGATCTTGGCTTGGCGGTAGGTAACTCTTTATCAGCAGTGCTAAATGGTGCAAGACAAGTTGAATGCACAATCAATGGTTTAGGTGAGCGTGCAGGTAATGCCTCTTTAGAAGAGGTTGTGATGGCCGTGCGTACCCGCCGAGATGTTTTCTCCTGTGATACGCGGATTAATAGCGAATTTCTTGTGCCTAGCTCCGCTTTAGTTTCCAGTGTCACTGGCTTCCCTATTCAACCCAATAAAGCCATTGTGGGGGCTAATGCATTTGCACATGAATCAGGTATTCATCAAGATGGTGTATTAAAAGCCCGTGAAACCTATGAGATTATGCGCGCGCAAGATGTGGGTTGGACAGACAATAAAATTGTAATGGGGAAACACTCTGGTCGAGCGGCATTAAAAGATCAGCTAGAAAAGTTGGGTATACATTTCGATTCAAGCGAAGCATTAAATGCCGCTTTTAAACGCTTTAAAGTCTTAGCGGATAAAAAGCACGAAATTTTCCAAGAAGATTTGTTGGTTATTGCCAATGAAAGCAGCGCCTGTAGTGAAATAGAAGATTGTTATCAATTATTATCATCAGAGGTGTGTTCCCGTACAGGCGAAACACCTTTAGCAAAAGTCACCCTAAAAATTAATAATCAAGAATTAAGTGCTGAGTCCACAGGTGGTGGCCCTGTCGATGCTGTATTTAAAGCGATTGCCTCCATTGTACCTTTAGAAACTAACCTTGAACTGTACTCCGTTAATAATATTACCAGTGGTACGGACTCTCAAGGTGAAGTCAGTGTACGTTTAGAAAAAGACGGACAAGTGATTACAGGGCATGGTGCGGATACAGATATTGTTTTAGCATCGGCACAAGCTTATCTTGATGCACTCAATAAATTTGGACTTAACCTTAATCGAGAACATCCACAACACAGTGGTGTCTAGGAGGGTTTCGATCGATGAATCCACAGCAACGTTTAAGTTATATGAAAGCAATGGGTATTCCCATATGGCTTACGCGTGGCTCATCAAAAGCGACAAAATTAGAAGTATCTGCGATATCATCCGCACAAACTACGAATACTCATCAAGAGACACAAGTACACAATCGCTCCCCTAGTAGCAGTCAAATACAAAGTTATGAAAAAGCGCTGCAATTAATAGAAGCAATGGATTCAACCCCCGTTCGCAAACGCAAAAAACGAAAAAATCCTGTACAAGTATTAAAAAAATCAGTCGAGCCCCTAAATACACACTCTGAAACACCTGCTAGTCGGGTTGTTACAGATGTTAATGCTAATCTGAGTGCAGAGGCATTTAGTCAAAAGGTTACCACATTAGATTGGGGTGACTTACAAACGACAGTAGAGAATTGTCAACATTGCGAAATGGCAAGTTTTCGTACCCATGCTGTATTGGGTTCAGGGGATAAAAACGCGGAGTGGATGTTTATTGGTGAAGCCCCTGATGCGGAAGATGACTTACAGGGACAACCTTTCTTGGGTCAGGCGGGACTCTTAATGGATAATATCTTAGCTGCAATTGAGCTCAAACGAGAGCAAGTGTATTTCAGTAATATTCTCAAATGTCGTCCAGCCAATGATCGTGATCCTCATGTCGATGAAGCCAAACACTGCTTGAATTATTTGCAACAACAAATTCATTTAATTAAACCCAAAGTTATTGTTGTGGTTGGACGGGTTGCCACTCAGCATTTATTAAAAATCAAAAAACCACTGGGGAAAATGCGGGGAGCAGCGCATTACTTAGATAATCAAAAAACACCTGTTATTGTCACGTATCACCCCCGTTATTTACTTCGCCAAGCCTCTGCAAAACGCAAAGTTTGGGAAGATATACAACTTGCACTATCGATAGTCAAAGCTACAGACAGTTAGTGACTGGTCCAATAACCACTAAGCTTTAAACTAGGAGCTTGAATAAACAGCGTAAATAATACGACACCATAAACAATTCCTTGGATAGTACTGTAATACGGCAAACTTTCAGGTAGTGATAACACGAGAGCAATGGTGACTGCACCCCGTAAGCCGCCCCAAAGTAAGGTAAATTTCTCAGCAGGACTGTGTCGATGTAGCCCTGGTAAAAAACGGAAGAAGCCTAGACCTAAGTAGATAGCCACCCAGCGTGCCACCAAGGTGGCGACAATACCAATCACAATCGCTAACCATTGCTCTGCTAAAATACTGTACTGGATTGATGCACCAAGGATAATAAACAACAGCATATTGGCGATATTAGCTTTATATTCCCACAGTGACATTAAAAATTGACGGCTTGGACGATCAACTTTTTGTACAAAGGCATTCAACATCAAGCCTGTGACTAAAACAGCAATGACACCTGAAACTTGTAAATAGTATTCTGCGATAAGGAAGCTGCTATAAGCCGTCACTAAGGATAAAATGCCACGCACAATATTATCTTTAATTAATGCGACCAATAACCATGCCGCGATACCGAGTAATAGCCCAACTAGAATTCCGCCTGAAAAAACGCGGGCAAATTCTAGAAAACCTTGTCCTACACTTAAGCTTTGTTCCTGACTAGAGATGGCGATACCGACAAATAAACTACTTAAAACAATCGCCATTGCACCACTAAAGAGTCCTTCACCTTCTAAAATAGCGGTCACTTTAGTGGGCATTCTCATGCGCTTAAGCACAATAAGAATGGCGGAAGGATCCAATGCAGAAAGAATGGCAGCTGTAATCAAAGCCGCTAAGAGTGGGTAACCCTCTGGATGTCCTACGCCATAGAAGAGAATATAGGCAGTAATAATGGTGGTTAATAACATCAAAGGGATTGCTAAGAATAGAATGGTGGCAATATTTCTAAAGAAATAATCAGCATTTAGACGTAAAGCAGCGTTGTAGACTAGGATCGGCAGGAAAATATAAAACACTAAATCGTGAAAACTATCCCAGCGTAAACCTGTATCAATGCCCTGCCCCACTAACCACTCTGAACTTAAAAAACCTAAAATGACTAACAGCGCGGGAAAGGGAATCGCTAAACGATCAGCAATCGGCTTACACAACGCTGCCATAAATAAACAAGAGAGAAAAAAGACCAGAATTTGCGTAATCGGCAGCATAGTTAAATTTCCTTATCGGGTGGATGCCTGTTTTGAACAGAATTATTGAGAGAGTCCATAAAATATTGGGAGCATATTTACAGCGTAATTTTTGCCCCCCTTGGATTTTAGACCTAAGGCATCAAAATTATTTAATTTATTGTAAAATAATCTATAAATTTATTATCAATAAAGCAAGCATGGATACAGAATGAAACAGGCATTGCGTCATTACTTTGTGGTAACAGGTGGCTATTGGGCATTTACACTGACGGATGGTGCAATCCGTATGTTGGTTGTGCTGTACTTCCACCTACTCGGCTACTCACCGCTTGATGTTGCCATGCTCTTCCTATTTTATGAATTCTTTGGCATTGTTACTAACCTTGTTGGCGGGTGGCTAGCGGCACGACTGGGTCTAAATGTCACGATGCACATTGGCATGGGATTACAAATACTGGCTTTATTCTCACTCACTGTACCGGATAGCTACCTTTCTATTATCTATGTCATGATTGCCCAAGCGGTTTCGGGTATTGCCAAAGACCTCAATAAAATGTCGGCAAAAGCCAGTATTAAGACCTTATTGGCACATGATAGCGACTCCAGTTTATTTAAATGGGTCGCATTACTAACAGGTTCAAAAAATACCTTAAAAGGACTCGGATTTTTTCTAGGCGCGTTATTACTAGAGTTAGCGGGCTTTCGGCTTGGCTTATCAATCTTAGCCATTGGCTTATTGATTGTATTAGTGACAACA
This sequence comes from Thiotrichaceae bacterium, assembly GCA_015486375.1. GTDB lineage: Bacteria > Pseudomonadota > Gammaproteobacteria > Thiotrichales > Thiotrichaceae > S015-18. Next base: position 7,575 of record WFRR01000035.1, on the reverse strand, counting down.
TGGACATTGCTGCCTAATGCGTTAGGTAAAGCAAAATCCAAAGCAAAATTCAGTCAAGTTTTTTCACAGATTCCGGCTATTAATTATTTATCAGCAGCCCGTTTCTTTCTATTTGGATCACGTGATATTTGGTTTGTAGTGGCTTTACCCGTATTTTTCTATGAAGTCTTACATTGGGACTTTATGCAAATTGGTGGATTTATGGCTACATGGATTATTCTATATGGCATGGTACAAGCCGCTACCCCGCGCTTATTGCAAGGACGACAAGCCACGGGTAAAACCGCGCAGCGATTGGCAATATTACTGAGTGCTATTCCCGCAGGTATGGCACTCGCACTGATGCAAAACTGGAATCCTGAATGGGTCGTTATTATTGGCTTAGCCTTATTTGGATTTGTATTTGCAATTAACTCCGCCTTACATTCGTATCTGATCCTCGCCTATTCTGACAAGGATAAAGTCGCTATGAATGTTGGTTTTTACTATATGGCCAATGCAGGTGGTCGCTTAACAGGCACATTACTTTCAGGCTTGATTTATCAATATTATGGTTTAAGTGCCTGTTTATGGTTCTCCGCAAGCTTTATTTTAATTGCTGCCTTACTTTCATTACGACTGCCTGACTGAATGCTTTTGAGCGAAAATTCCATTAACAAACAATGAAACCTATTTCATCAACCTCTCTAAATAAATATAACAATAATCTCTCAACTTGGATTGATGTCATGCGTGCCTTAGCGGCTCAAGCGGTGGTTTTAGGGCATTTGCATCAAATACTCTTTATCAATCCAATAACTGATAATGAAAACTCGATTAACCTATTGATTCAAAATGTAATTTCTAGCTTAAGCTCTGTTTCTCATGAAGCTGTAGTGGTATTTTTTATTATTAGTGGTTATCTGGTTGGGGGGCGAGTTATAAAAGATTCTATCAATCAGTCCTTCTATTTTAAGCCTTTTTTAAAAAATAGAATAACCCGTTTACTGATTGTATTAGTTCCAGCCCTATTCTTAACCGCTCTATTCGATTATGTCTCTTTTAACTATGCGGATGGAATGGGAGTGCTTAACTCACGTCAGCATTTTTATCCGCAATGGTGGTTAGCGGTTAATACCTTTGGATTACAAGCTTTTATAACGAATCTCAGCTTTTTTCAGATGATACTAGGGTTTCAGTTTGGAACCAATTTATCCCTCTGGAGTCTTTCCAATGAATTCTGGTACTATCTATTACTACCGCTTTTGATGGGTATTATCTTTAGTGAAAATAACAAAAAAATACTATTTATTTTATTAAGTAGCTGTATTTTAGCCTTATTTATCTTCTCATCAAAAGAACATGATCCTTATCGACCTGTTTATTATTTTTACAATTTTATAATTTGGCTGTTAGGTGCATTTGCCTTTTTTATTAACACACATCAGCGGCTTGTGTTCTCATCTTTGATTTTGTTTCTATTGGGAGTCTTAGTCAAATTTAGCCTAAATATTGATACGATTCCCTCTGAATTGCTTGCACTAATAAAAAGTGACCTATTAATCGGCATCGCCACGATTATGATGATGAGCTTATTACGCTTTATACCCATAAAAATATTAAAAAGCCGGGCTTTCTTCTTTTCAGGCTATAGTTTTTCACTCTATATTATTCATTTACCCTTGTTTTTTATGATGATTAGCCTGAGTCAAACTTTGGGTAAGGGTCTTCTCTATAATCCTATCGGCTTAGGCTACTTTATATTCCTGTGGATTATGAGTAATCTACTGGCTTGGAGTTTCTCTTTATTGACTGAAAGACAAACAAAGTATCTAAGGGAAAAATTATGAAAACTATATCCATCAATATACTTGTTCTGCTGGCTTTATTAATGGCCACAGAAGGCATCAGTCGTATTTTCTTTCCTGAAAGTACATTAACGCCTATTTTTAATGATAGTGAACTGAGATCAAGAGGACGCTCTTTTATTGAACCACACCCTAATCGGGGCTTTGCACTCAAGGCTAATTTTAAAAATGATTTGTATCAAAGCAATAGCCTAGGCTTTCGTAATCATGAATTTCCTGCTGAATTTGATCATCAATACTACAAAGTCTTAGCCATCGGTGAGTCAACTACCTTTGGTTGGCAAGTAAACAATAACCATAGCTATCCTGCTCAATTGATGCAGTTAGCAACAGAAAAACAAGCTCAGATTGGGGGTAAAAGTCTCTATGTTGTTAATGCAGGCATTCCATCGTATACCTCAAGTCAGACACGGGCTTATTTAGAAGAAATCTTATTAAAAGGGCAGCTCAAACCCGATATAGTGCTACTGAATATTATGTGGAATGATATTTGGTATTCCTCCGTTAAAAACTGGCATCCCGATATTCTTATTTACCAAAAACCGCCTGCTTTGCTCACATGGCTGCTTGAACACTCAAGATTGGCTCATTTAATCGTGATGGGAATGCCGAGCAAAGAAAAGCTAACGGATATAGAAAATCCACGCGCATTACAGCAATATAAACAGAATCTGCAAGCCATGATTGCGCTAGCTCAGCAATATAATATCAAGTTAGCTTTTGTTGAGCCGCCTATTGATGCGGATCACATGCCAGAGCAAGGGCTAAATGAATTTCAAATTCGCTATAGCAAGCCCTTTTTTATCGAGCAAGCAAAGCAATATAGACAAACAATGCAAACTGTTGCCAGTAATGCAAAATACCCTGTATTAAATCATATGCTTAGCCTTGATCACTTACATCAAAAATCACTCTTTCTGGATTTATTACACCCAACAGAAGAAGGTAATGCGATAATGGCAGGGAATATATATACTCCGCTGATTAACTATATTCGCAGCAACTCAAGCAACTAGAGAAAAACGTGACCAATATACTGGGTATCTCCGCTTACTACCATGACAGCGCAGCGGCACTTTTAGTGGATGGAACGCTAAAAGCCGCTGCACAAGAAGAACGTTTTAGCCGCAAAAAGCACGATCCTGCTTTTCCAATTCATGCAATCAACTACTGCCTATCTGCGGCAGAAATAGAATTAAAGGATATTGACTACATTGTTTTTTATGATAAGCCTTTAATCAAGTTTGAGCGTTTACTAGAAACCTATCTCAGCTATGCACCCAAAGGCTTTATCTCATTTCTATCAGCAATGCCCGTGTGGTTAAAGGAAAAACTATTTCTTAAGGAAACACTCAGAAAAGAGTTATCTGCCCTATCGGGACTACAGAAAAAAGACCTGCCTGCGTTACGGTTTACAGAACACCATCAATCCCATGCGGCCTCGGCATTTTTCCCTTCACCCTTTGAAAAATCGGCGGTGCTATGTGTCGATGGCGTGGGAGAATGGTCAACCACCAGTGTTTGGTTAGGCGATGGGAATCAATTAACCCCACAATGGGAAATTAAATTTCCTCACTCATTAGGCTTACTTTATTCTGCCTTTACCTACTACGCAGGTTTTAAGGTCAATTCAGGGGAATATAAATTAATGGGTCTTGCACCCTATGGAGAACCGCGTTATGTAGAACAAATATATAAACACCTGATACACGTCAAAGACGACGGCAGCTTTCGGTTGGATATGAAATATTTTAACTATGCGACGGGTTTAACCATGACCAGTAAAAAGTTTCATGCCTTATTCGGTGCTGAACCGCGTCAGCCTGAATCGGATATTACCCAAAAACAAATGGATTTAGCCCGTTCAATCCAAGTGGTCACGGAAGAAATTATTTTACGCATCGCCCAATCGATTAAACAAAAGCTCAATGTCGATTACTTGTGTATGGCAGGGGGGGTTGCCCTCAATTGTGTTGCCAATGGCAAGCTAGTGAAATCAGGTATTTTTAAAGATATTTGGATACAACCTGCGGCAGGAGATGCAGGCGGTGCGGTGGGGGCAGCCTATGCCATTTGGCATGAATATTTACAAAATAAACGTATACCCAGCCAAAAATACGATGCAATGCAAGGTAGCTATCTGGGTACTGAATTCTCAAATGATACGATTCGACGCTATCTAGATACTGAGAATGCCCCTTATATTCAATTAGACGATAAAGCTTTATTTAAATACGTCGCCGATTTACTGGCTAAAGGCCATGTTGTCGGTTGGTTTCAAGGACGAATGGAATTTGGACCTCGCGCTTTAGGCGGACGATCAATATTGGGTGATCCTCGTAATTTAGACATGCAAACGACGATGAACCTAAAAATCAAATACCGTGAATCTTTTCGTCCTTTTGCCCCCTCCGTGAAAGCTGAAAAGTGTTCAGAATGGTTTGATTTAGACACGGTATCACCGTATATGCTGCTAGTATCAGAAGTGAATAAAGAGAAGCAAATCAAGCCAGATAAAGCAGGTTCGGGTTCAAGTAATGATTCAAGCAATGATTTTGGACTAAAAAAGCTGATGCAAACGCGCTCACAAATACCCTCTGTGACTCATGTTGATTACACCGCCAGAGTGCAAACCGTACATAAAGAGACCCATCCAAAATATTGGCATTTAATTGATGCCTTTGAAAAAATAACCGATGTTCCGATTCTAATTAATACCTCTTTTAATGTCAGAGGTGAACCCATTGTTAGTAGCCCCGAAGATGCTTATCGTTGTTTTATGCGAACGGAAATGGACTACCTTGTAATGGAAAATATAATTCTGAAAAAAGCCGCGCAACCCCAAAGAGATAAAGATACCCAGTGGCAGCAAGAGTTTGAATTAGATTAGGGATAAGCAAAAGAATGAATACAAAAGAATATCGAAAATTTGGTCTGATTATGGCAGCAATGGTTGCCCTATTCTTTGGTGGGTTGCTGCCGTGGATATTTAGCTGGAGTATCTCCTTTATCCCTTGGATTATATCCGCGAGCTTATTGTTAACAGCCTTATTATTTCCCAAGGTTCTGTTTGTAATCTATCGGCCGTGGATGCTGCTAGGTCATGTGCTGGGTTATATTAATACGCGCATTATTCTCGGAGTTATTTTCTTTGCTCTATTCGTGCCGATTGCGTTGATACTAAAAATAATGAATAAAGATGCCATGAGTCGAAAATTACAAAGTGAAGAAAAATCAAGCTACTGGCAAGAAAAAAACGCGCAAGATAAAGCACATATGGAGAATATTTACTAATGTTAGAACTCATCAAAGACTTATTTGGCTTTATGAAAGCCCGCAAAAAATTCTGGCTCGCCCCCGTGATTTTTATACTCTTACTACTCGGGGGCTTGCTCGTACTGGCACAAGGCTCTGCAATCGCCCCGTTTATTTACACCCTTTTTTAGGCTGATAAATTTAAAAGGGCTAACAACAGTGTCTTGTAATCGATACTAATATGCATTAATATCACTTAATGCATACAAGATTGATAAAAATAGGTGAAGCAGCAAAAATTCTGGGTTCAAGTCCTGCACAGTTGCGTCAATGGGAGTTGACAGGTGAGCTATTGCCTGCAAGAAAAACGCAAGGTGGCACGAGATATTATGACGTAAATACATTATTGAACCGTCATTCTAATCCTAAAATAACGCTCTGTTATGCCCGCGTATCGAGTCATGATCAAAAAGCCGACTTAGAACGACAACAAATCATGCTTGAAACGTATTGTGCAGCCAAGGGGTGGCAAACTGAAACGATAAAAGAGCTCGGCTCAGGCATGAATTATCGTAAAAAAGGCTTGAAAAAACTATTAGATAAGATACTCAATAAGCAAATAGAACGATTGGTTTTAACGCATAAAGACCGATTATTACGCTTTGGAGCGGAGTTGATTTTCAGTTTATGTGAAAGTCAAGGCATTGAAATTGTGATTATTCATCAAGGAGAATATCCCCGTTTTGAAGAAGAACTGGCGCAAGATGTTTTGGAAATCATCACGGTATTTTCCGCAAGACGCGATGGCAATCATAGCCATAAACACAAGAAATTAATGGATGCATTAGCGGATGTTATTAGCCCATAAAATAGAACTCAGACCCACGCCAGCGCAAGCGATTTATTTAGATAAAGCCTGTGGTTCTCGCCGTCATTGTTATAATCAACTGTTGGCACATTTCAGTTCAAAAGAGAATAAATGGTCAAAATCATCGGCTTATCAATATTACATTAAAACGCTTCGTCCTCAATTTGGTTGGTATACCGAAGTATCTGCGCGTGTGACCCGTAATGCGATTGATGATTTAGACAATGCATTTAAGCATTTTTTCAGAAGAGTGAAAGCTAAACAAAAAGCAGGATTTCCACGATTTAAACGCAAAGATGTCAAAGATTCTTTTGCGTTACGGGAAAAAGCCAAGTTTGATGTTAAGGGTAGATTGTTACGCATTGAAAAGTTAAAAACTAAAATCAAAATGCGCCAAACGTTACGTTTTGAAGGGCAAACCAAACAAATCACGATCAGTAAACGTGCAGGTAAATACTTTGCTTCTATATTAGTCGAAACGCAACAATACAACCCCAAGGACATCAACCGACAATCCCGTGTTGGCGTTGATTTTGGAATAAAAGAACTGGCAACACTCAGCAATGGTGTAGTATTTGGTTCCAATCAAAAGCTAAAAGCCAGCCTTAACAAACTTAAAAAAATCCAGAAAAATGTGTCACGAAAAAAGAAAGGAAGCAACCGCAGAGCAAGAGCCAAACTCAAAGTGGCTAAGCTTCACTTTCATATTTCTAACCAACGCCAAGCCGTTTTACATCAACTGAGTGATTATGTCACCCGCCATTTCGACCGAATCGTGATCGAAGATTTGAATGTTAAAGGCATGGTGAAAAATCACAAACTGGCACGCAGTATCAGTGATGCAGGTTTTGGTTCTCTACGCCAACAGATTGAATATAAAGGTCGGTTAAGAAATTGTGAAATCGTCATTGCAAATCGATTCTTTCCCAGTTCAAAAACCTGTTCAGCCTGTGGTTCAATCAAAAAAGACTTGAGTTTAAGTGACAGAACCTATCACTGTGATTGTGGTTTAGAAATAGACCGCGATTTAAATGCAGCGATTAACTTAAAACATTACGGTGAGGACACGTTACAGCCCACCGAAAAACGCACAAAAGAGATTTGTTAGACAATCATTTTATGATGGCTGAATTGATGACGATGTGAATAGATAAGCACTAATTAATGAAGATTAGTGTATATTTTTAGTAGCGGTGGTCTACAATCAAGAGTGAATCAATGGAGATCGTCAGGAAGAGTTGAAACATGGGCTTCCTTTAGTAAGAATGTGTCTTCTTGGAATATACCTGTGTATTGTTCATATTAGAATAATTTATGGATGTTACGGTATCGCCAAGAAGATAAAGTCGTGATTGTATTGATAATGGATTGTTCAATAGGCAATCATAACGGCCAGTAAAGTGTAATAATTGGAACTTTACGCGCCTTTATGTGATGGCTATCACACATAAAAGAATGATCTTTGTCTATACTTAACGGCGTTCGTCATTATTAGAACTGACTACCAACTCAATCGATAATGATTTAATTAGTAAAAAAACTAAACAATATTTCACACAAACACTTTGGAGGTTTGTCTCGTATGGCTACTATTTCTGAGAAGAA
>WFRR01000034.1 GCA_015486375.1 Thiotrichaceae bacterium | reverse complement strand
GATTCATATTTAGATCATTCGCAACAAAAGGATCATCAAGACTACGTTCAACGACAGGATGACGAGATGCTTTAATCTGTATGCCTGTTTGTGGACTCAGTTCGGGCATACAATAATTCAGTGTTACGGCTCGTTCCGAAAAGTTAGCTAAGACATCAATTTCAGCCACGGCAGTTGCCGTACGACGTAAAGCCGATACCTTCTCTGCTAAATGAACCAGCAACTGTTCATATAAGGCTTTTTCCTTTGCTAAGGAACGTTCGCGAGCCGATAAAACCTTATCTTCAAACTTTTTTAGCTCAGGTAAAATATAACGCTCGACCGATTTTAGCGTTTGACGACGAATATAATCTGCGGGAACTTGATCAGCAGCAGCACGAGGTACTTCAACGTAATAACCATGCACACGATTATAGGCAACCTTTAAGTGTGTAATGCCTGTGCGTTGTTTCTCTCGGCTTTCTAAATCGAGTAAGTATTGATCTGAATTACGACTTAAATCACGTAATTCATCTAAATCCTTATCATAACCATCAGCAATAACACCGCCATCACGCAATACAACAGGCGGATTTTCAATAATGGCTTTCGTGAGTAAATCAGAAATATCATGATGGGGAGTGGCATCAGATTGCAGTGCTTGTATATGAGGGTTGCCACTATTGCTTAATATATTTTGCAGTTGTGGAATTGTGTGTAAAGAATCGCGTAGCGTCGATAAATCACGGGGTCGAGCCGTTTTTAATAAAATACGGGTCGCAATCCGTTCAATATCACCAATATGACGCAAAGGCTCTTGTAAATTTTCATATAAATACTGTTGAATTAAGGTCGCAATGGCTTGATGCCGATTTCTTAGTACATTCTGATCCTTGAGTGGATTATTTAACCAGCGACGTAATAAACGACTGCCCATACTGGTAACACTCCTATCTAAGACAGATAAGAGGGTATTTTTATGCTCACCAAATAAACTACTTTCTAATTCTAAATTTCGACGACTCGCTGCATCAACAACAATAGTATCGTGCTTATTTTCGACTTCTAAACGGGTAATATGTGGCAATGCTATCCGTTGTGTTTCATTTACATACTGTAATACAACCCCCGCCGCAATAATCGCGGCACTCATACCATCACAACCAAAGCCTGATAAGTCTTGCGTCTTTAATTGTTGCTTTAATAAATGTTCAGCCGTTTCCTGATTAAAATGCCATTCAGGACAAGCTGTGAGTGAATAATCGCTTTCAATTGCTAAGGCTTCATTTTCTTTATAGAGAATTTCAGCAGGATTTAAACGCCCTAACTCATTTTGCAAATCTGCTTTTGAAAAGACCTCTTGAACCGTAAAACGTCCACTGCTTAACTCAATACTGGCAAGTCCGAAAATCTGTGCAGATTGCTTTTTTTGACTGCCTCTGAGCCGTTTAAGTTTAAGCTGACTCACCGCTAAAAGAATATTTTCTTTACGATCTTCTAAAAGAAAATCATCGGTCACTGTGCCGGGGGTTAAAACACGTACCACTTCACGCTTAACAGGACCTTTAGATTTATTTGGATCACCAGTTTGTTCACAAATAGCCACTGATTCCCCCGCTTTTAACAAACGAGATAAATATTGTTCGGCGGCATGATAGGGAATACCTGCCATTGGAATAGGATCACCTGCACTTTTGCCTCTTGCGGTCAATGTAATGCCAAGTAATTGTGAAGCACGTTTGGCATCATCAAAAAATAATTCATAAAAATCCCCCATTCGGTAAAACATTAAGATCGTAGGATGCTCTGCTTTAAGGCGCAGATATTGCTGCATCATGGGGGTATGTTGTGATTTTTTCATATTGAATTAGTTTTTTATCGTTTCTTTCCTAATTTATTGATCTAATAAATGAATCCAGTGCTGCACTGGAATTTTAGTTTTTTCTTGTAAGTGCGTTTGGCAGCCAATATTGGCAGTAATAATCATTTCAGGATCATTTTTCAGTAAATTATTCAGCTTTTTATCTCTAAGATTTTCAGCGAGTTCTGGTTGTAAAATAGAATAAGTGCCTGCTGAACCGCAGCAAAGATGGCTATCAACAATCGGTTGTAGTTTATAACCAATATCGTTTAATAAGCGTTCAACCACCCCTGTAATTTTTTGTCCATGTTGCAAGGTGCAAGGAGGATGCCATGCAATTTCAGGGTAATCATTACGGGTGAAAATCTGATAGCGTTCATTAATTAATACTTCTGAAACATCCTTGCATAATTCAGAGATTTTTTTAGATTTAAACGCATATTCAGGATCATTACGTAAATAATATTCATATTCTTTCACCATACTGCCACAGCCACTTGCGGTCATAACAATCGCCTCTGCGCCCGTTTCGATATAAGGCCACCATGCATCAATATTATTCCGCATAAATTGCTTGGCTTGTTTAGGTGCGGCGAGATGTTGATTAACTGCGCCACAGCAACCCGCATTTTTAGCTTCAATTAAATCAATGCCTAAACGATTTAATACGCGCGCTGTGGCAGCATTGGTTTCAGGAGATAAAGCGGGTTGGACACAACCTGCTAGCACCAGCATTTTGCGCTGATATCGTTCAGCAGGCCAAGTGCCGATCGAACGTTTTTTTGGGATTTTTTTACTTGCCGCTTTGGGCAAGAAAAATTTAAAGGTGCGCCCTAAGGTTAAGATGGTTTTAAAGCGTTTACGATAGGGTAAAAAGTTACGCAAACGTTTTCTAGCTTTAGCATCGGCAGAAGGACGCGCAATTTGTTGTTCTGCTACTTCCTTACCAATATCAAGTAATCGGCTGTACTGCACGCCCGAAGGGCAGGTCGTTTCACAATTACGACAAGTTAAACAACGGTCTAGATGTTTAAGGGTTTTTTGCCCTGTTTCTTTACCTTCTAATAATTGCTTAATCAGATAAATACGTCCGCGAGGACCATCGTTTTCATCACCGAGTAATAAGTACGTCGGACAAGTCGCATTACAAAAGCCACAATGGACACAGCTTCGTAAAATATCATCAGCAACTTTACCATTTGCTGTATTACGGATAAATTCAGCCAATTGTGTTTGCATTAAAAATCCTTATAAAGTCTACCAGAAGAAAAAATGCCATGTGGATCAAGGTTCTGCTTTAAGCGTTTTTGTATCATAATTGAAACACTGGGCAAAGGATGAAAATAATTTACACCGGGACGATCACCAATATAAAGTGTGGCATGTCCGCCATGTTTACTGGCAATATCACGAATAATATTGGTCGGTGCATTGCTATATAGCCAATACTGCGCCCCATTCCACTCAATTAAGGTATCACTTTCAAAACGGCGCAAGGCAGGGGTTGCAGGAGGTAAGGATAAACGCCACAAAGGCTTATCTAAAGTATCAAAAAACTCATGTTTTTGATTACGAATTGCCTGCCAAAATCCCTCTGCACTGGGTAATATATCTCCGTCTATTCTCTGGCTAAAACTTTCAACGGCTTTAACCCCACCTGATAAACGAATATAAAGACAGTCTTCATAAAAGCAGCTGGCCGAAATCGGTAATGGCGTTGGTCGCCATTGATTAAACAGTGTCATGGCTTGTTGACTATTTGCCTCAATGGCTAAGGTCACTTCTTGTTTTGGAGCAGGGATGAGTTTTATGGAAATATTTAATAGGACACCTAATGAACCCAGTGAGCCAGCCATCAAACGTGATATATCGTAGCCTGCCACATTTTTCATGACTTGACCGCCAAAGCGAACCACTTCGCCTCGACCATTGATCATTTCTACACCCAATATATGATCACGCACTGCGCCTGAAAAAGGGCGACGAGGGCCTGATAAACCTGCGGCGACTACACCACCGATCGTACTGTTTTCTGTATGGATAGGCGGCTCAAATGGCAATATTTGTCCTTCAGCGATTAACAGTTTTTCGAGTTCAATTAATTTTGTGCCTGCGCGAACAGTGACGACTAATTCACTGGGTTGATAATCAACAATACCTGAATGCGGACTCACATCCAGACGATGCTCCATTTCAATGGGATTACCATAAAACTGTTTACTTCTCGCACCGTGTATATATAAGCAGTGTTTATCGGTAATCGCTTGATTAACCTGTTCAATAAGTTGTGCGCTAATATCGTGATCAAACATTGATTAGAACCTTGGAATATCAGAATGGGGTAATTTCCCGTGATGAACGTGCATTGCACCAAACTCTGCACAGCGATGTAAAGTTGGAATGGCTTTACCGGGATTTAATAATTCATGTGGATCAAAACTGGATTTAATCGCATGAAATTGTTGTATTTCCTGTGTGCTAAATTGTATACACATTTGATCTAATTTTTCATGTCCAACCCCATGTTCACCTGTAATCGTGCCACCGACTTCAATACATAAGCTTAAAATATCCGCGCCTAACTTTTCAGCTTTTTCTAATTCACCTTTATTTGCATCATATAAAATCAAGGGATGTAAATTACCATCACCTGCGTGAAATACATTCGCAATCGGTAAATCATATTGTTTGGAGAGTTGATTCATGCTTTCTAATACATGAGCCAATTGATGACGAGGAATTGTACCATCCATACAATAGTAATCAGGTGAAATACGTCCTACCGCAGGGAATGCTGATTTACGTCCTTGCCATAACTTAGCTTGTTCTTCAGCCGTTTTAGCAATACGAATATCAACAGCACCTCCCTTAGTCAAAATGCGTTGAACAATTTCTATTTGCTCACTGACATCTTCTTTACTACCATCTAGCTCACATAATAAAATCGCATCGACATCGGTGGGATAACCTGCATGAGCAAAAGATTCCGCTGCCTGAATCGCAAGACGATCCATCATTTCTAAGCCTGCGGGAATAATGCCACTGGAAATAATCGCCGACACGGCATGACTTGCGGTTTCAATTTTATCAAAGGAAACCATAATCAATTGTTTCTCATCGGCTTGTGGTAATAATTTCACTAGCACTTCGACAATAATGGCCAGCATGCCCTCTGAGCCTGTCATTAAAGACAAAAGATCATAACCGGGGGTATCTAAAGCCGGTGAACCGACGGTCAATAATTCTCCTTTTGCAGTGACCAAGGTGATTTCCATAACATTGTGCAAGGTTAAACCATATTTAAGACAGTGTACGCCCCCTGAGTTTTCTGCCACATTACCGCCAATTGAACAGGCAATTTGTGAGGAAGGATCAGGGGCGTAATACAAACCATAGGAAGAAGCCGCAGTGGAGATAGATAAATTTCTTACTCCCGGTTGAACTCGGGCAGTAAAGTGATCGGCGTTAATATCAATGATTTTATCAAAACGGGCGAGGCTTAAAATAATGCCCTGTTCATGGGGTAATGCACCACCTGACAAGCCTGTGCCTGCACCGCGTGCAACCACAGGAATACCAAAACGCATACAAATAGCCATGATTTTTTGTACTGCTTCAATCGTACAAGGTAAAACAACTAATAGCGGTGTTTTACGATAGGCTGATAAACCATCACATTCATAAGGACGTAACTCATCTGCATCCGATAAAATAGCTTCTTCGTCAAGAAATTCACTAAATTTGGAAATGAGTTTAGATTGTATCTTCGTGGGTTCTTCCATGATTAGAGATCGTTCACTCTTGCATAAATACACAGTGTATCTTTTTTCCAACAGACAAAACAATCTCTATTTTAAACAAAGGGAAATTTATGAATCAATTGCTCGCAATTATGCTCGGTGGAAGCCTAGGCGCGGTACTGCGTTATGCTATATCTACAGGTATCTACACCCTGCTAGGGCGTAACTTTCCTTATGGTACTTTGGTTGTCAATGTTCTCGGCTCTTTATTAATGGGTATATTCAGCCATATTTTAATGCAGAAACTCCCCAATGAAACTCTCAGTGCCATGTTATTAGTTGGGTTTTTGGGTGCATTGACGACCTTCTCTACTTTTTCTTTAGATACACTAAACTTATTACAGCAAGGTGATATTGTAAAAGCTTTTTTAAATATGTTTTTAAATGTCGCTGTGTGTTTATTGGCAGTTTGGTTAGGCATATTTTTGGCAAAACAATGGTAACAGTAATTATTTAAGAAGAATACTTATGATCTATTCTGGCTTGAGAGATAATAAAACCTTAATGGTGTTCATACTCACCCTATTATTCAGCATTAATAGCTATGCTGCCGCCAAATTACCTGCAAACTGCAATAATCAACGCCTCGTTGCCCACGCAGTAGAACAAGGCTACACAGGGACATTTACTTCTAAATTGGGACAAATATTACAGGATGCAGAACAACACTATGGAAAACGTGACCACTCATGGACATTGTTAGGTATAGAATTCAGCAGTGATCAGCAGCCTAAAGTTTGGTATCCCTACTCTAAGGATCATGAAAAATTTATTATTATCCAGCTAACCCAAAAAGCGTACTGCCAAGAGAAAATAGCGATCTATCAAATCGCGCATGAGGTGATACATCTTTTATCTCCCTTAGGGGCTGGACAAAAGAGTAATATTTTGGAAGAGGGTTTAGCGACTTATTTTGCGATTCAACAATTAGAGAAACATCATTATTCTCAGCCTGAAGGGGTTATTGCCTCCCGTTATTATCGTTATGCTTACGATGCGGTTCGACAGTTATATGCGCTATATCCTGATGCAGACCAGAAAATTCGTCGTCTGCGTCAAGCATTTACGCATTTTTCTGTATTGACCCCTAAACAGCTACAACAGGCTTTTCCAAAATTAGCACCACAGCTTGTATCAAGCCTATTGAGTCAAGAGAAGGATATACCAAGTATTAACAGTATTAACTAACCTTGGTTTTTTCAACCCCAGAAGGATTAGTAAAGCGATCATTGAGACGTTGCACAAATACATCAATGGCATCACGGATACCGTCTAACTTATTTTGTACACGGACATTCCACCCAACAGGATTACGGTGGAATAGACTACGCCACCAGCGCGTATTTTTTGCGAATGCTTGTGAGAGGTGTCCATAGGTTTCATCATCACTTAAGCGAGATTGAATTCTTTTAGCGACTTTTTTACGAATATAGAAATGAATTGCAATCACTGCGGAGACTAAACCGATACCCAATAGCGATAACAGTAGATTTGAACTTAACAAACCTGCTAGCCAAGGTGGTGAGAACAAAATACCCTGCCAATAACCAAGACCAATCGACGCAGCCAGTATTGCACTGAGTAGACTAGAAAATACGACCCCATCCCAAATTAATACCTGTCTTTTCCAATTATGTAATGCCACGCGTAAACGAGGTACAGCATGTTGTTCAATTTGATTGGCGAGTGATTCCATCGAACCAATCACGCGGTAAATTCGCTCAATACTAATGCCATCAATGCGTTCGAGAATTTTGGCATAATCTGCATCGCGTTTAGCCACATAACGCGCCCAAACATTCTCATCTTCAACAGGGGTTGCCAGTTTTTCATTAAATAAGAGTCGGAAATCACCTGAACTCAAACCACTTTGAATTAAGGCTTTTTGCCATGCAGCGGTAATTTCTTCTAAATTATCATCCTTGGCTGAACTATCAATCTGGTTTAAGACAAAAATAAATTTATTACTATCATTACGTCGTTGAGAACCACGAACTAAATGTTCTAAGGTATCTTGCATTGCTCCTGGTTCGGGATGACGTGCATCAAAAAAGACTAAGACTAAATCCGATAACTCAATAATATGATCGGTGATTTTTAAAGTCGATTTACGTTGTTCATCGGCATCAAAGCCCGGTGAATCAATTAATATTTTACCCTTTAACTGAGGACTGGGATCAGCCTTCATTTGTAAATAGTTATCAATGCGTGCGCCTTCCCCTGCGGAAACATTTTCAATTTCTTCACTGATTTGATAAAAAGGAAAACGAGGATCACCGTCTAAAGCGACTCCCGGTAGCGTTCTTTGGGTAGAATCAGGGCTGTAGGTAATGACTGTAAAACGATCATCCACAGCCTGATTACCTGTATCTTGTAAGTTGGTATCTAAAAAACTATTAATAAAACTGGATTTTCCTGCTGAAAACGTACCTAAAATAGAAACTAATGGCCACCATGAAATTTGGGTAGCATAGGATTCATTCGGATTGAGTAAACCCATTTTCCCCGCAATAACATCTAATTCTCGATATTGATCCACTACGCGAACCAGAATAGGATTCTCACGTTTTAATTGATGCTGTAAACGCTTGATACGATTTTGTATACGTTTTTCTGGAGTCATAGAGGAATCCTTAGTTTTTTAATACAACAACTCACCGAGTTGGGCTAATTCAGCCGTCGCTTTTGATCTGCGATCCAATTCAAATACGGCTCTTCCCTCACTAAAGGAACGACGAAAGATAGTACGTTGATAGAGACGAGGCTCTAACATGGTAATGTGATCAGATAAAGTTAACAAGGCTTCATAAGCATCATCCGTTTCACGTACAGCATGATGCGTATCGGCTTTATTCATAAAACCAAAAACTTGAGGTCGTTTATCGGAATTACAGTATTCCGTTAACATCTTTAGAAAACGCTGTGTTGACCAAACATCAGCTTGGCTAGGTCCAATCGGAATAATGACTCGATCGGCTTTTGTTAGGGCATATTTAAACGCACCCATATCAGACATACCAATATCGACAATGACTTCTGAATAAGCCCCTTCCTTTCCTAAATTATCAACCCGATTTTCGGGGGTAATACTGGGCGTATAACCCTCTTCTGTGCGAATTTCAAAAGCATCACTGAGGGTGGCTTGTGGGTCTAGATCATAAGCAATCACATGCACATTTCTATTTCTTGTTAACCAAAGTGAAAGGTTAAAGGCAACGGTACTTTTACCTGTACCCCCTTTTAAATTACCGATTACTGTAATCATATTTGTAGTCCTGTATCAATCCTTGTTTTTGTTGTCTTGTTTTGGCATCCAACCTGAAGCAGCCCCTGCTTTAGGCTTATCAATAATACGATCCCCTTCTGATAAACCTGATTTAACAATCACTTTATCATCCCCTTGTTTTGCGCCAAGACGTAATAAGCGTAACTCTGAACCTTTATCATTCAACACTAAAACACTGGGCAAACTACGTCCCTTTAATAAGGCACTAATAGGAATAATATTTACTTTTTTATCCGCTTCATCCATTGGTAGTATGACTTCAGCATACATCCCCGGTGAGGCAATCGTATTAACAGGTAAATCGAATTTCACTACGACGGTATGACGGAGGGGATCAGCAATAGGATAGATTTGGGTGATTTTAGCGTGAGTATCTTCTTTACCGTTGATTTTAGCAGGAACAATCATACCTTTGTTTAGACCTGAAACTAAACCCGAAGGAACATCTGCTTTTAAACGTAAAAAATGCACATACGCAAATTTCAATAAAGGTTGTCCAACTTGCACCGTATCACCGACTTCAACCATTTTTTGCAATAACATACCATTGAAAGGTGCAATGGATTTTGCATCACGAATTTTAAGATTAATTTGATGTAATTGAGCGATGGCTTTTTTGACCCCTGAACGGGCGGTCGATAAACCTGTTGCACTGTGCATTAAGTCAGAATAACGCACCATATCCGAGTCATATTTACTACCTGCCGCTTCTGCCATCGGGCGGGTCATATAGATATCCATCATCGCAGGCATTCCAAACCCCGGTGCTGCACTAATATCTTCACTTTTCGGCGAAATTAATTCTCGCTGATACTGTATTTTTGCATTACGCAGAGCTGCTTTTGCAGTTGATACCTGTGCGCTAATGGCACTGCGTTTGGCTAATAGGGAAGTAGAATCAATTTCAGCAATAACTTGACCTCTAGCAAAGGCCGTACCCACTTCACCATTGAGTGATAATAATCGTCCAGACACTTGTGCAGAAAGTAACACTTCTCGATAAGGAATAACGGTGCTACCTAGTATAGAGGTTGCTTTAAAAACCACGGTTTCAACAGAAACTATTTCAGCGGATCGGAGGGAAGGAGATAGTAGTAAAATTAACCCAATAATAAATAGCTTTAACCGTTGTGTTCGTACAATAATCATTTTAGTCATCCTTTGATATTTAGGTGTAACTCAGCTGCTAATATTCAGGTTAGCAACATTACTCATTGTTGGAAAAATACTTAGGAATCATGAATATACAGGAAACTCTAATATAGAAAAACATATTGTTAAAAATCAAGGCTATTAATTACTAAAAATGTGATGCAAAACTATAGCCTGTTAAGCTTGATAAATCTAGGTGTGAGCTGTTTGATGATTAAGATTCTAGGCAATTTCAAAAAAATTGACTATATTTTAGAAAAGAAATAAAACGCTAGATAGATAGAGAAAAATAGGCAAAAAAAAACGAGGAATAAATCCTCGCTGCTGTATTAAGGTGGTTCTAACAAAGTGAAGCCAAACTAGCTTCTAGTACATTTGAAAAAAATCTCCCCAGACTTTTACTTTCCAAATGCGCTAAATGGTTCTACAGATTCCTTTTGAGCCCTAATTCAAAAGTACATGTATTGCCCCTAACTTGATTCTTAATTATCCGTGACATATCGATCCCCAAAACCAATATGTCATATAAATCAAGTGCTTCAGTTTATGATGCTTTCTTTAACCGTTGAGTGTCATTAACAGTAATATTTTATTTTTAGATTCAAAAAGTATCAACCATAATTACAAGCATATTAACTATTTACGACCTTTTTAGATCGCTAAGCGTTGCTTAAAGAGCAAACGTGCCCATGCTTTTTCTTGCTTGTGTTCTGAAGTTCTGGCTAGTTTATGTTCACCTTACTGAATAAAGGCTTAACATTTGTTTATTAATTAATCATGGCAAGACCGACAATTTTAAACATTACGTCAGTAAGAGAAAGGTGCTGATTTTGGAGAATTAAACTAAACTTTACCGTATTTGTTTGTTATACAGTGACTGACTATGTTCTTAATAGGTTGATAATAATGATTGAAACCATCGAATTCTGGCACTGGCTAGTGATTGGATTATGCTTTTTAGCACTAGAAGTCTTTGCACCCGGTGCTATTTTAATGTGGTTTGGCTTCGGTGGTCTGGTAACAGGCGTATTACTTTGGTTGATCCCCAGTATGAGCCATGAATGGCAAGTGTTAATTTTTGCCGTATTTTCAGGAGTCAGCTTATTAGCGTGGCGACAATTTACTAATCTGCGTAAAAAAGTCATCAGTGATCAGCCTAATTTAAATAATCGTTTACACAGCTATATTGGACGTGAAACCGTATTAATCGAAGCGATTGAAAATGGCACAGGGCTGGCTAAAGTGGGCGATAGTGCATGGAAAGTACGTGGAAAAGACCTTGCTAAAGGCACACGAGTACGGATTACAGGACTGGATGGCATGTTTTTTAAAGTGGAATCAGTGGATTGAAGAATACATCCTGTATTAGCTATTCTTTATTGTGCTTGGTTATCACCTAAATTTGAGGTTTTTATTTATCGTTTCTTTTTACGTGAATGAGGGGGGAGATTATTATAACGAGTTGGAATAAATGATGAAGTTAATGTACTTGAGATAGCAAAAAAAAATTACTAACCCTTCCACGCCACTCTATGCAATAATATCCCGCAACGCCTAAATTGGCTTCCTTGCAATTTAAGCACCACGAATTTCACTTTGTTTAATTGGTCTCAAGCCGCTTAAACAAAGCTAACCAAACGCCCTTCAAAGGAGGATGTTATGACTGTAAAAAAGTCTATCATAGCCCCGTGCTATCGTAAAAAAGTCAAGCTCAACTGCTTGCAAGCATTGACCCCACCAACTCCCCATCACAAGGAGTATTCCCAATGAGCGTATTCCGCGATTTAATTAAAGATGCGATTGACGCTGATCTGGGAAAAAACGCACAAAAAGTCATCAACACTTTGTTACATCAAACGATTGGTTTTGGTAAACCCACCGACCCCCTCACAGATAAACGTATTGCTCGCATTAGCGGAGTCCGCTTAGATCGTGTTCGTCTTGCCATCCATGAAGTGATGGAAACTCATATCTTTTTCCGTATTCCGCACGATAAATTTGAATGGGACTATAGCATTGGACAAAAGTACCTCGATGCCCATCAAAAAGCCTTTGAAGAAAAACACCCCGAGGAGGCGAAAGCCGGTAAAAAGCCGCCCTTTTTTACGCCCTTTCTTCCGAAAAACGGAAACAATCCCCAGAAAACAGATCCGATT
>WFRR01000033.1 GCA_015486375.1 Thiotrichaceae bacterium | reverse complement strand
TTGATAATGGTAAACTGGATATAGCGAACATCGAAGCCCAACTTTCCCCGACACTATCATCAAAACCACCCCGTAAAATGTATGCCCCCATGACTACGCCAAAACGGGATTTAAGCCTCTATTACATTCGTTTAAAAGAACTGAAAAAAGACTATCAACACGCTAAAGATCAGCATACATACTACAAAGGTCATTTTGCCCAGATAGCCGAAGAGGATCAAATCACTTTTGATCAAGTGGTCAAGAGTGGTGAATACCAAGAAAAATGGAACACTAGCGTTAATAATCTTAATATTACCCATAATGCCATCACAGACTATGTGAAAGATTCACCAATTTAACAATATTGAAATTAAAGTATCTGAACTTGAGAATGATCCTATTGTGGCAAAAAGAAATGCACTTTTATCCTAAAACACAAGCTCAGAACATGGATGTAATCCGTTAAAGTATGCTTATTGTTAGGTTAATTCTTTGTAAATTTTAGCAAAGGCAGTAATGGCTTTATCTAAATCTTCAATACTGTGTGCCGCTGAAATTTGGGTACGAATACGCGCTTTACCTTGTGCAACCACAGGATAGAAAAAGCCAATGGCATAAATACCTTCATCTAAAAGTCGTTTTGACATTTCCTGTGCTAATTTTGCATCACCGAGCATAACAGGCACAATTGGATGATCACCATCATCGACATCGAAACCGACTGCTTGCATACCTTTACGAAAATACTGGGTATTGGCAGCAAGACGGTCGCGTAATTCAGTCGAATTAGACAACATATCTAATACTTTTAAAGAGGCAGCACAAATAGAAGGTGCAAGCGTATTAGAAAATAGATAAGGACGAGAACGCTGCCTTAACATCGCAATGATTTCTTTGCGTCCTGAGGTATAACCTCCTGATGCACCGCCGAGGGCTTTACCAAATGTACCCGTAATAATATCGACCCGATCCATTACGCCACAGTATTCATGAATACCGCGCCCTTTTTCACCCATAAAGCCAACAGCGTGACAATCATCATGATGCACCATGGCATTGTATTGGTCAGCAAGGTCACAAATTTTGTCTAACTGTGCCACCGTGCCATCCATTGAAAATACGCCATCGGTGGTGATAATAATCCGTCTTGCACCTGCTTGATTCGCGGCAATCAGTTTTGCTTCTAAATCTTGCATATCATTATTTTTATAACGATAACGCGCTGCTTTACATAAACGTACTCCATCAATAATTGAAGCATGATTAAGTTCATCCGAGATAATCGCATCGTCTTTGGTCAGCAAAGTCTCAAATAAACCTGTATTGGCATCAAAACAAGCGGCATATAAAATGGTGTCTTCAGTGGCTAAAAATTCGCTAACTTTGCTTTCTAAAGTCTTATGAATTGTTTGTGTACCACAGATAAAACGCACTGAGGATAAACCAAAACCCCATTGTGCAAAACTGTCTTTAGCCGCTTGAATAACTTCAGGATTATTGGCTAAACCTAAGTAGTTATTGGCACACATATTAATAACCGTTTTACCATCGGCTAAAGTAATATCATTGCGCTGTTCAGAAGCAATTTTACGTTCAGTTTTCCATAAACCTGCCGTTTTAATTGCATCTAAGTCTTCACTAAAACTTTGCTTGTATTGTTTAAAACTCATTCATCTTCCCAATTTAAGATAACTTTGCCTGATTGACCCGAACGCATCACATCAAAACCTTTCTGAAAATCCGTATAATGATAACGATGGGTAATAATTTTTTCTAACGGTAAACCTGTTTGCACCATCATTGAACCTTTGTACCATGTTTCAAAAATTTCTCGTCCATAAATGCCTTTGATGGTTAAACCTTTGAAAACAACCTGATCCCAGTCAATGCCTGACCCTGAAGGCATAATCGCTAACATGGCGATCTTTCCGCCATTAATCATCAGCTTAAGCATATCGGAGAAAGCATGTGGTGAACCCGACATTTCTAAGCCCACATCAAAGCCTTCAAAAATTCCCAAGCTTTTCATTAAATCTCGACTAATACTTTGTTCTGATACATTAATCGTAATCGCTCTGGGTGCAGTTTTTTTGACTAAGTCCAAACGATATTGGTTAATATCAGTAATAACAATGTTTCTTGCGCCACAATGTTCAGCCACCATTGCCGCCATAATGCCAATCGGTCCCGCCCCTGTAATCAGAACATCTTCACCCACCATATTAAAAGATAAAGCCGTGTGTACTGCATTGCCATAAGGATCAAAGCAAGAGAGTAAATCTGTAGAAATAGGTTGGCTTGGACGAAAAACATTTTCTGCAGGAATGGATAAATACTCAGCAAAGCACCCTGTACGATTAACACCTATACCAATCGTATTCGGACAAAGGTGGCGATGACCTGCAAGACAGTTGCGACACCGTCCACAAACAATATGACCTTCACCTGAAACAATTTCACCGATATTCAAACCCGTGACATTCTTGCCCATTGCTTCAATCACACCTGCAAATTCATGCCCTGTGGTCATCGGTGTAGGAATAGTTTTTTGCGCCCATTCATCCCAATTATAAATATGTATATCGGTGCCACAAATCGCGGTTTTTTGAATTTTAACTAATACATCATTATTGCCAATTTCAGGTTTGGGTACATCTTCTAACCATAATCCTTCCTTGGCATATTTTTTTACTAACGCTTTCATTGTTTTCTCCTTCTACTCCTAAAATTGAGAAATAAGTGCTTAGCAGCTTAGTCTCAATACTATTTATTATTTTTATTTAGATAAGTCACGATACCATCGGCTAACGCTTTCGCGAGCTTTTGCTGATAAGCCTCATCACTTAATAAAAGTTCTTCATCTTTGTTAATAATTACCCCGCATTCCACCAAAATAGCAGGCATTTTAGCGGTACGTAATACAGCGAGTTGTGGAAATTCATAGATACCCTGTTGACGATCAATTAAACGACGGTTTTCACCTTTAATTGGCATGGCATGATGCAAACTTGGCTTAAATTTACTCTCTAATAAGTAATTTGCAATACTGTGTGCCAATTGGGTATTTTGCGTTTTTTGTTTGGTTTTTTGTGAGATAAAGAGCGAATAGCCTTTAAATTTTTCACCGTGTCGATACGATTTATCCTTATAGACCCATTTGCTTAGAAATTGGGGTTGCATAGAATCATGGTGAATCGAGACAAATACATCGGCATAATGACGCGCAGCAATCGCCGTACGTTGTTTAAGTTTAATCGCTTTGCCGTTTGGGTTAATAATAAAGCTATTTTTAAAGCCATATTGCTGCAATTGAGCCTTTAATTTTTTAGCAATGCTTTGATTAAACTGGAATTCGCCTACGCCTCGCGCACTGGATGCACCTGATTTAGCTTGTGTATGCCCAATATCAATAGCAATAACCGCCGTAGTATCAGCAAAAATAGTATTGGAATAGGTAAATATTAGCGTAAGGAAGAGTGATAGGAAATATCGCTTACGCCATAAAAAATTAATCTTAATGGATTGATAATACATAATATTTATACCAATTTTATATCAAGAATTGACAAAGGTCGGGCTATTCTAAATACAGCATAACCTTTGTTATTTATAAAAATTTTATATTTTATAGCTTGCTGGGTTGGCAACCTGTCGCTTTGCATTCACGCGTGCGGTCTTGTAAGAAATTGGTTCGATCAATCGTCGTATTAGTGGTGCAATCTAAATTCACAAAAAAGCCACGATCGTCATGGTAACTACAGTCAGCATTGCGTTCTTTTATCCATGCAATTTGCCCTACTTTTAGGGTCGCTTTTTCTGCTTTATTAAGATAGGTTCTTAGGTCTTTATAAGCTAAATTGAGGTCTTTATCTGCTTGAATATAAACTTTATTTAGGCAATATAATCCATCAAAATCATTGGATGGATTGTCACAATTATCGGCATAACTATACAGAGGGCTTAGCAATAATAAGGTCGCGAGTATTTTTTTCATTGTATTAATCTTCAATTATTTTCTAAGGTCGAAAGCCCTTGTTTAGAGCCTTCTCCTTACAGATTGTAGTTAATTCAAATCACTTTGCTGGATATTATGATCGCTAAATAATAACAATTTTACTTACATTCTCTCCATGACTTCAATACCTAATAAGTCCAAGCCTATTTTTAATGTATCCGCTGTCAAGCCTGCTAATTTTAGACGACTATCTTTAGTGGCTTGATCCGCTTTAAGAATGGGACAAGCTTCATAGAAGGTCATGAAATGACTGGATAACTCATATAAATAGTTGCATAGCATATTGGGCATCGCATCTTTAGCAACGTATTGAAGTGCTTCTTCAAATTGTAAAATTTTCAAGCCTAGCTGTTGTTCTTCAGCCTTATCTAACTGTAAAGTTGCATGGCTGTCATATTGCCCTGCTTTTTTGAAAATACTGTTAATACGCGTATAAGCATATTGTAAATAGGGGGCAGTATTCCCTTCAAAGCTAAGCATACTATCCCAGTTGAAAATATAATCTGAACTGCGATTTTTAGATAAATCCGCGTATTTGACTGCGGCAATGCCAACCTTATGTGCAATCAGCTGTTTTTCTGCCTCATCTAAATCAGGATTCTTTTCAGAGACTAAATTATAAGCCCGTTGCTCCGCTTCATCGAGTAAATCGGTCAATTTAACCGTACCGCCTGCACGGGTTTTAAAGGGTTTACCATCTTTGCCCATCATCGTACCAAAAGGTAAATGTTCCAGTAGCATGGCTTCTGAGACAAAGCCTGCTTTTTGGGCAATTAAAAATACCGACTGTAAATGTAAGCTTTGACGCGCATCAACAAAATACATGACGCGATCTGCCTGTAAGCTCGAATGTCGATAGCGTAAAGCAGCTAAGTCACTGGTCGAGTATAAATAGCCACCATCTGATTTTTGTACAATGGCAGGAAAGGCACTACCCTCTTTCGATTTTAGTTCATCAAGAAAAACCACTTGTGCGCCATCGCTATGTGTCAATAAACCCTGCGTATCTAAATCACTAATCACATGAGGTAAATCAGCATTGTAAGCACTTTCAGGCATTACATCACTACGTTGCAAACTGACATTTAATTGTTGATAGACATCATCACAATGTTGTAAAGAAATATCAATAAACTGTTGCCATAACGCTTTGCATTGCTCGTCACCCGATTGCAGTTTAACTACATATTCACGCGCTGCCGTAGCAAAGTCAGCGTCTTGATCAAAACGTAATTTGGATTCACGGTAGAAGCTTTCCAAATCAGCTAATTTAACGGCTAAATCTGAACCTGATTGTTGTTGATCCTGCATATGGGCAATCAACATACCAAATTGTGTACCCCAATCACCCACATGGTTTTGACGAATAACTTTATGGCCTAGAAATTCTAAGACACGCACCACGGCATCACCAATAATACTAGAGCGTAAATGACCGACGTGCATTTCCTTGGCTAAGTTAGGGCCTGAGTAATCTACAACAACCGTCATACGGGATTTAGCTGTATTAACGCCTATACGATCTGAATTCTTGCTAGCTTGTTCTAATTGCTGCGCTAACCATGCAGGTTTAAGATGAATATTAATAAACCCTGGTCCTGCGACTTCCACTTTATTGGCTATGATTTCTAAATCCAACTGCTCGACAATCTGCATTGCCAAAGCACGCGGGTTGGTACGTAATTTTTTTGCTGCACCCATTACGCCATTAACTTGATAATGACCAAAATTAATACGGGCAGAAGGTTTAATAACTGTAGGGGTATTTTCGGGTAATTTTACGGCACTAAAGGCGGCAGAAACATGCTGATCCAGCAATTGACAGATATTCATAAGGGATATTTTAGAAAATAATAGAAATAAAATTGAGTATATTGAAGGAATGAGATGATTGGATTCTCATTCCTAACTTACTAGAGTTAAAAACAGCTTAGTTCGCTTTTAGAATGCGTTGTTTATCACGATTCCATGTTTTTTCTTTATCATCAGCACGCTTATCATGTAGTTTTTTACCTTTACCCAAACCAATTTCAAGTTTGACGCGATTTTTCTTCCAGTACAATGCCAGCGCAACAAGGGTAAAACCTTTGCGATCAATGGCAGCGATAAGCCGTGAAATTTCATGAGCGTGCAAAAGCAATTTGCGTAAGCGAGTCGGGTTAGGATTGATGTGTGTCGATGCCGTTAATAAGGGAGAAATATGTACATTAGATAACCATGTTTCACCATTTTTAACCATAACGTAACTGTCTTTTAACTGTACACGTCCTTCACGCAAACTTTTCACTTCCCAACCTTCTAGCACTAAACCTGCTTCAAAGGTATCGCTAATGAAATACTCATGACGTGCAGTACGGTTTCGAGCGATGTTGAGACCACCATGTCCCTTTTTTTTCTTTGATTTAGCCATATTGAGATTATGCCATAATATAAGGATTAAATTCACTATACTCTGACCGTTAAAATAATAAATGTTTTCCCTTTTCTCTAGTAAATATGAGAAAATTCCCCAAATTATCAGTTTCTTTCTCCCCCAGTTTAAACACGATTACAAAAATCTAGGATAAAATTTTGATTTCTACAGCCAATATCACCATGCAGTTTGGTGTAAAACCTCTTTTTGAAAACATTTCCGTAAAATTCGGAGATGGCAATCGTTATGGTCTGATCGGAGCAAACGGTTGTGGTAAATCCACTTTTATGAAAATTTTAGGAAGTGACTTAGAACCCACTTCAGGCAATGTTTCTACCGACCCTAATGAAAGTATTGGTAAATTAAGACAAGATCAATTTGCTTTCGAGAATGATATTGTGATTGATGTCGTCATTATGGGTAATGAACGTCTCTGGGAAGTTAAAAAAGAACGGGATCGTATTTATTCTTTACCTGAAATGACAGAAGAAGATGGACTTAAAGTCGCCGATCTTGAAGTAGAGTTTGGTGAATTAGACGGTTACACCGCAGAATCTCGTGCAGGTGAATTATTACTGGGTCTAGATATTCCTGAAGAGCAACATTTTGGCACAATGACCTCTGTTGCACCGGGGTGGAAATTACGGGTATTACTTGCACAGGCATTATTTTCTGATCCCGATATTTTGCTATTGGATGAGCCAACCAACAACCTTGATATTAATACCATTCATTGGTTGGAAAACGTTCTCAACGAACGTAAAAGTACCATGATTATTATTTCGCACGATAGACACTTTTTAAATAGTGTTTGTACGCATATGGCGGATTTAGATTATGGTGCATTGTGCCTCTTCCCCGGTAATTATGACCAATATATGTTGGCGGCAATGCAAGCGCGTGAACGTTTAATGCGTGATAACGCTAAGAAAAAAGCCCAGATCACTGAATTACAAGATTTTGTACGACGCTTTTCAGCCAATGCCTCTAAAGCCCGTCAAGCAACTTCGCGTGCTAAGCAGATCGAAAAAATTGAATTGGCAGAAGTTAAAGTATCTAGTCGTGTTAATCCTTATATTCGTTTTGAACAAGAAAAGAGACTACATCGTTTTGCCTTAGAAGTTAACGATATGGGTAAATCTTACGAAGATGGCACAAGCGTATTAAATAATCTTAATATGATGGTTGAAGTGGGTGAACGCATTGCAATTATTGGCCCGAATGGTATTGGTAAAACTTCTTTATTACGTTGTTTATACGGTGATATAGAGATTAGTGCAGGTCGAGTGAAGTGGTCTGAAAATGTAACCTTAGGCTACTATGCACAAGATCATGCCGCCGATTTTGAAAAAGATGAAACGCTCTATGATTGGATGGATCAGTGGAAAAAACCAACCGATGATGAGCAAGTGATACGCGGTACATTAGGACGCTTACTGTTTTCCTCTAATGATGTTGATAAGTCAGTTAAGATTATTTCAGGAGGTGAGCAAGGTCGAATGCTATTTGGCAAAATTATCTTACAACTACCGAATGTAATTTTAATGGATGAGCCCACTAATCACTTGGATATGGAATCCATTGAATCATTAAATCTTGCTTTAGATAAATACGAAGGAACATTGATTTTTGTCAGTCATGACCGTGAATTTGTATCGTCATTAGCCACCCGTATTATTGATATGTCTGAAGATGGCATTATTGATTATAAAGGTACTTATGAAGAATACTTAGAAAGTCAGGCATAATTTCTAAATTAATTAGTGGTAAATAGTTTAATGAAGTTTGAGTATTACCATTACTGGCGTGAATTGCCTAAAAGCGTTGATGCCTTATTTGACTATTGTAGCCATCAAAGTATGCTGAAGAGTGGAAGCGTTACTCCTCGGGTTCAATCCTTACAGCTTATCTTATGCACTATGTAATTGATATTGATAAGGTTGAGGAGATTGACTTCCTCACAGGCAGCGAAGTCTACAAACAAGACTGGATGTCAGTCCGTAGGCAACGATGCAGAGTGTCATTCATCAAACGACCCCAATTACAGGGTGAATCTGGGATGTTGATGACCCTGTTTAAGAAGGTATTTAATTAATAGATTGGCTAATTTACTGCAATTGAATCACAGTTAATAAACCACTTCTGCTCAAGGCATAAACCCTATTTGCTTCAATAATCGGTGCAACGCTATAACCGCGTTTGTCCGCTTTGATACGATTAGCGAATTTACCTGTTGAACGATTGATAAAGTGTAAATAACCTTCTTCATCAGCGATCACAATATGTGAACCGATAATGCTGGGGGCAGTGGCAAAGCGACGTACTAGATCATCCATTTTCCAAATAGGCTTACCATTTTGAGCATTGAGTTTAAACACATCACCTTTTTCACTGACGGTATAAAGTGTACCGCCATCGGCGGCAACCCCTGTATCAGTAGAGTAGCCATGTGACCAACGCACACCGCCAGAATTCACATCAACTGCCGCAATTTGTCCATTATAGGTTGCGGCATAAAGAGTTGAACCCACAAGAGCAAGTTTGCCATCAATATCAACAATACGATCTAATTCGGTACGTCCGCGCGGTACACCTAAAATAGCTTCCCAAATTGCATGACCTGCTTGTAAATCAAATGCGGTTAATTTGCCATTATCAAAACCAACAATGACTTTATTACCGCTAAGAATGGGAGTGCTGCTACCTCGTAGGGAAAGAATCGGTGTTTTGCGACTCTGTTGCCACATAATCTCGCCTGTCTGAGTTGATAAAGCCGAGATTTTTCCATCATTACTACGAAAAACGACTCTGCCATTTTGAGCAGGCGATACCGCTAATACTTCACTACTGAGTGCTTGTACCCAACGCGGTTTGCCTGTGACTTGATCTAATGCAATCGCATTACCACTGCTCGTACCAACAAAGACCATGCCTTCACCGATATTGACACCTGCGGTTACGGTATCAGCAACAGGGCTGACCCAACGTTTCTGTCCTGTTTGTTTATCCCATGCGCTGGCGGTTTTTCCACCTGCTACATAAATCGTATTTTTGTTAATAACAGGGTGAATTTTAACGTAATCTTTTTTAGAAGCACTGGCAGTTTTACTCTGCCAAACAATACGACTACTAGCGGTGGCAGTAAAAGTTTTGAGGGGTGTTGGCTGTAACGTTTTATCTTTTTTACCGAACACTCCACAACCACTGAGTATGAGACTCAGACTAAAGAGGCTTAAAATTACCACAGGGCGTATTGTTTTTGTCATCACTAACTTCCTTTTTGTACCGAAATGGCTGAACCCAGATCATCACGTTTCATTTTTAGGTAATCACTTGCTAAGCCTTTGGAGCTTAATAAAGCTTTATCATAAGCCTCGCGGGCTTTCTGAATGTCCTGTTTAGCAAGGTGAATATCCCCTTTTAATTCACTCACCAAAGAAGCATAGGCATTAGGGAAACTATCTTCAAGTAATGTGCTAGCTTTATCCAGTTGCTTACTCGCAATATAAACCCGAGCTAAGCGCAATTTAGCTAAATCTTGGGTTAATGCCTCTGAAGAATGACTAACAACCCAGTCTAATTCTTTAATCGCGGCGGCATTATCTCCTTTTAAAGCATAATTTTTAGCGGCGTGTAAAGCAGCTAAAGAAGCATAAGGGGTTTCTGCATAATCCGTTTTTAATTGTTCAATCTTACTTTGAGATTTAGCCGCATCTTGCTGTACGCTCGAATAAATATTGGATGCACTTTGTGATTGTGTCACGGTATAGTCTTGCCAGTAACGGTAAGAAAATACGAGAACGGCGGCAAGACTCACGCCTACGATAATTGATGTGCCATTTTCTTTTAGCCATGCTTTGATCGCATCAGCCTTTTCAGCATCACTTAAAAACTCTGCCATAATGTACCCCTATTTTTGTTGTTAATATCCATCATTGGTATTCTATTTTAACGTCACTGTGACGCATAGATTTAAGGGAATCACTATTACCGTGATTCCCTTAATTTAAAAAGATAATAGCAGTGAAATTTAAATAGTACTGCTTAAAAAACTCTCTACTTTATCTTGGGCAATGCTTTCTTGAGCCACCTTTTGCCGTAATGATTTAATCGTAATCGTTTTGTCACGTACTTCATTACTGCCTAAAATAAGTGCAAAGGTTGCACCCGATTTATCAGCACGTTTAATTTGAGCTTTAAAGCTACCACCACCACAGTTCGCCAGTATACGTAATTGTGGTAATGCTTGTCTAAGCTGTTCAACCAGCTGCATTCCTGCCAACTGTGCTTCTTCACCTGCCATAATTAAATAGGCATCTAAACGATTTAATGCTACAGAATCGGCTTGATCTTCCAATAACGAAACTAAACGCTCGACTCCCATTGCAAAGCCAATGCCCGAAGTGGCTCGACCACCCAGTTGTTCAACTAAGCCATCATAACGCCCGCCCGCACAGACTGTGCCTTGCGCGCCTAAATCGGTAGTAATCCATTCAAATACAGTGCGAGAATAATAATCCAAACCCCGTACTAAACGACTGTTAATGCTATAGGCAATACCCAATGTATCTAAGCGATGACACAATTCAGTAAAGTGTGCTTTAGATTCGGCATCAATATAGTCATATAAGTCAGGTGCATTAGCGACAATCTCGCGCATCTTGGGGTTTTTACTGTCTAAAATACGCAGCGGATTACTGTGTAGACGGTTCTTTGCATCACTATCGAGTTGTTCATTATATTGGCTAAAATAATCGATTAAGGCTTTACGATAAATGGCTCGAGATTGGTTATCCCCTAAGGTATTCAGCTCAAGATGGACATTTTTTAAGCCTAATTCTTGCCAAAGGTTTGCTGTCATGGTAATCAGTTCAGCATCAATATCTGCACTGGCAATGCCAAAAGCTTCTACCCCAATTTGTTGAAATTGACGATAACGGCCTTTTTGAGGACGTTCATGTCGGAACATCGGACCTGTATACCAAAGGCGTTGTTGTTGATTGAAAAATAAGCCGTGTTGTATGCCTGCACGAACACAACCTGCTGTTCCTTCTGGACGTAGAGTTAAACGATCACCATTACGATCGGTAAAAGCATACATCTCTTTTTCTACAATATCAGTCACTTCACCCACTGCACGACTAAATAATTCAGAGACTTCTACAATGGGCATCCGAATTTCTTGATAACCATAACGCGCTAATGTATCGCGTACGGTTTGTTCAAGGTATTGCCACAATGGGGTTTGCTCGGGGAGTACATCATGCATCCCACGAATAGATTGGATTTTCTTTGCCATAGTAAATTATGGAGTTTCCTCAATTTTAAATCTAGAAACAGCACCTCGGGTATGAGCAGTTTGATCATATAACTTGCCATCAATATAGATTTCCACACCTGGCGCATTACCCACTTTAAATGAAAGCGGCTTAGATGCTGTAAATTCTTCAACATCACCATTTTGTTTTAAACCGCTAAAGACTTTTTTCTTTTTGCTATTAACACGCATCCAAACTTTCTTAGTAAAGACTAATTTAATTGAAACTTCACTCGCTTGCTTTTCTGCATCGCTATCTTCTCCAGTCGTTTCTGCATCTGTATTGGTTTCTGTACTGGTTGCGGTATTCTCAGCCGCGTTAGCGAGCTGTGTTCCATCAGCATTGACATTAGCTATTTGAGCAGTATCAGTATTGACATTAACTGCTGTTGTAGCATTTGGGTTACTTGTATTAGCTGCCATTGCTGTGGTTGAAGTTGCATTACTCTCTGTAGAACTAGCTGCATTATTAGCATGAGCATTACTCGGTGTTTGTGTATTTTCGGCGGTGCTGGCTACACTAGGCGTAGTGCTTGCTGTGGCACTGGAAGGGTTTTCATCACTACTTTCCGTTGAAGTCGCCTGTTTTTCTGATGAAGCTTCACCTTCGCTGACTGTATTCGGTGTAACGGTTGCTGCCGTTGCTACAGAGGTATTTTTTGGGTTTTGGACATTTGTAGTATCGACACTATTCTGTCCTTGACGATTAATTGCTCCGTGCATATTCGGTGTTTTTGCAATTTCTGTTGTTGTTTCTGTATTGGTACTTCCAGAAACATTATTAGCGATTGGATTGTGTGTTTCAGTTTGCTTTTCTGTTTGTGTCGCAGTGTCTTCAGCCGCTTGATTGGAACTGTCAGACGAAGATTGCGCCACTACATTTTTTTCCGAAAATTCGTTCCAGACTCCCGTCGACCATTGCCTTACTTCAGGTAGCATGGAGATAACCGCTAAAGCTAAAATAGCCACGGTTAAAGCTGCAAATCGCAGTATAATGGGTGAAATTATGGGTTTTATAACATTATTAACAGAGGAGGTGGGGGCAAAATTGTACTGTAAATTCTCAGCGGTCGATGTGTCTCCTCGCAAGGCTTCATAGCGTGCAATCGCTTCAGATGAACTGACATTTCCGAGCTTGGCATAGCTGCGTAAATAGCCTCGAATATAAGGGGCTTCGGGTAGTAAATCGAACTGTTCATTTTCAAGTGCCCTCAAGGTATCTGCTTTTAGACAAAGCGTATTCGCTGCTTGGTCATAGTCCATATTGGAATTTTCACGATAGCTTTTTAGGAGTTCACCCAGTGTCTTTGTGGGGTTATTTTCTTCTTGTATTTCTGTTATTTTTTCAATTTTATCCACGTTAATATTCCGTTTTATGCTTCTCGGGTTTTAGATAACTACCTCGTTAAATCGTACAAATTCATCTTGATGCAAGGTTAATTTTTTTAGACTAACGGAAGAATAAAGCTCACTCGCTGAATTTATTCGCTAAGATTACGCACAATTTCACTAGTTGGAAAGTTGCTGAGTAATTGTGAAAGACATTTATCCGCTTCAACCCTTTCTCCGAGTTTATCATGTATCTGTTTACATAGAAGTAGGCTCTTGGGTGTTTGTTTTGCAACATCATTGTAACGGTATAGAAAAGCCTGTGCTTTAGCAATATTGCCGTGCTTCCAATTTAATACAGCCATTTGATAAAGCGCAAAATCAAACTGTGGGTTTAATTGTAATGCCTTTCTAAAATAAGCCTCTGAATTTTTTGGCTGCCCTGATTTGTTTAAGCAAACACCAGCGTTAGTATAGGCAAATTCTGGTGTTTTATAGAGAGGATATTTTATTGCGCGTGTAAATTGTGCTAAGGCATCCGTATACTGCGTCTGTCTACATAAAAATGAACCATAGTTGTTGTGTAATTCTGGATGGTTCCGAGAATAACGTAACGCTTTTTGATAGTGTTTTTTAGCTGAGTGCGTCTGCCCTAATTTTTCTTGTAACACCGCATAATAATGATTCGCTGCAACAGAATTAGCATTTTGTTGTAAAGCTTTTAATAATTTTTCATGCGCAAGCTCAAGTCTATTTTGCTTGAGATAGGCAAGCCCTAATTTGGCATTATATTCTGCTGCATAGTCATTTTTATTGACAGAATTTTCAATAACAGCACGACAACCACTGAGGGTTAAACTTAAAATAATCAGGGCAAATATGGCGATTTGTGTAGTAATGGTGCCAACTTTCACCGTAATTAAACCTTTGTTTCAAGTCTCGAAAAATGTATTTCTCGACGACTACGGTCTTTAAATTTACCTGCTAATTGTCCACATGCAGCATCAATATCTTCACCTCGGGTTTTGCGACGAGTCGTGACACAACCTTTATCAATTAGAATCGCTTGAAAACGATGTGAACGATTATTGCTTGAAGTTTGATAACGAGTACTCGGAAAAGGATTAAAAGGAATTAAATTGATTTTACAAGGAAAGTCTTTTAATAAGTTGCCTAACTCATGCGCTTGTTCATCCGAATCATTCACACCTGCAAGTAATACATATTCGATGGTAATTTTTTCGCGGACGCTTTCCAATTTATCTAGGTAATTTTGACACGCGCTTAATACCATTTTAATAGGGTATTTTTTATTGAGCGGGACGAGTTGATCACGTAAAGCATCATTCGGTGCATGCAGTGATAAAGCCAGTGCAACTTGTAAACGATCTGCTAAACGATTAATAGCAGGCACGACTCCTGAAGTACTGAGAGTGACGCGACGTTTACTCAGACCATAAGCATTATCATCAAGCATTAACTGCATTGCATCAATCACATTTTCAAAATTCAACATGGGTTCACCCATGCCCATCATAACCACATTACTAATGACTCGATTGGCTTTCGGGTCAGGCTGTAAACTCCGTTTAGCTACCCACAGTTGCCCAATAATTTCGGCGACCGTCAAGTTACGGCTAAAACCTTGTCGTGCTGTGGAGCAAAATGTGCAATCTAAGGCACAACCGACTTGTGAAGAAACACATAATGTGCCGCGCGTACCTTCGGGAATAAAAACAGTTTCTATACAATTACCATCATGAAGACGTAATAACCATTTATAGGTACCATCATTGGAGGCTTGTTCGTGTACGATCTCAGGCGCAGCAATCACACAATTATCAGCCAGTTCTTGTCTTAACGCCTTACTTAGATTGGTCATTTGTGCTATATCTTCAACACAATGCTGATGCAACCATTTAATCACTTGATTCGCACGAAAAACTTTTTCGCCTCGTTCTGCAAAAAAAGCAATAAGCTTTTCTCGGCTAAAATTAAGTAAATTAATGCTTTCTTGAGTAGACTGAGTCATGATATTTAAGGATTTGTAAGTGGTTAAGTACAGCCAAAATTACTTTTCTGAACTGTACTTATTGGATAATTAAGATTCAATCCTAGCGTGTACGAGGACAAATTTCATTATCAGCAAAGAAATAAGCCGTTTCAATCGCGGCATTTTCTAAACTATCTGAACCGTGTACGGCATTCTCATCAATAGTTTCGGCGAAATCACCTCGAATTGTGCCTTTTTCTGCATCAACAGGATTGGTTGCACCCATTAATTCACGATTCTTTGCTACGGCATCTTCACCTTCAAGCAATTGAATCATAATAGGACCTGAGGTCATAAATTCTAGTAGTTCACCAAAGAAAGGACGCTCTTTGTGTACAGCATAGAAACCACCAGCATCTTCATCGCTAAGGTGCTTCATTTTTGCTGCAATCACTTTTAAGCCAGCACCTTCAAAGCGTGAATAAATTTGACCAATTACATTTTGACCAACAGCATCAGGTTTAATAATTGAGATAGTACGTTCAATTGCCACAGAATAACTCCAATGGGTATAGAGGAAAACAGGCGATTCTACTGTTAGGTGTGGATTAGATACAAGTAATATTCTGTTTATTTTGATTTTTTTTTAGAATTTCTACTTTTTCAAGTTATTATGAACACTCTATTTTTATAAATTAGTCATATTATGAACATTGTTACAAAAAATAATTTGACTTAATCAAAAATGATTCCATTGGCTTTTATACGAAAATACCTATTTTAATAGTTTCATTTTACTGGACAAACTAAGCTTAAAATACATAAAAAAAGGGGACTGATAATTAAATCACCCCCCTTTCTTTACTGATGTTATTGCAATACTAAGCTTAATATTACATTAAACAGTTTTAGATAGTGCAGTCGTTAAGATCGCCACCGTTTTCAACGTAAGCAACAACCCACTTTGGCTTTCTACCACGACCTGACCATGTTTGGTCATTGTCAGGGTTCTTGTATTTTGCTTTTACAATACGCTTAACCGTATTTTTGCCTTTACCTAAAATTTCATCAATGCTAAAGCCACTTTCAGCAGCAAGAATTGCCATTTGCTGTCTAACCGCTTCTTTCTCTGTTTTTTCCTTTTTCTTGATTAACTTATGAATCACAGGAACCATTTCAGAAAGTTGTTTAGTGTTATAGTCTGCTAAAAAATCGAAATCAGCCATAATTGCCTCTATATATTATTAAAATTAAGTGTGTGCTATTCTTAATTGTTAGAAAAAAAAAGTCAAGTATTTATTTATTAAATAAATGCTGAATTTATATTAATAAATAAATCATATTTATATGACTAATATGTTCTAATTAGTTACTTTTGACTGATTACGATATGCCCAAATAATTAAAGCTAATCCAATTAATATCATGGGTACTGACAATAGCTGACCTTTGGTTAACCATTCCCATGCTATATAGCCAATATGAGCGTCAGGTTCTCTAACAAACTCAACTAAGAATCGGAATAGTCCATAGAATAATAAGAATAAACCCGACACACTGGCAATGGGACGAGACTTTTTAGAAAAGAACCATAATATAATAAATAATAAAATACCTTCTAATACAAATTGATATAATTGAGATGGATGTCTAACTAACTGATCAGCTTGTGGAAAAACCATACCCCATGATACATCTGTGGGTTTCCCCCATAATTCACCATTAATGAAATTGCCCATACGCCCTGCACCTAAGCCAATCGGTACCATCGGTGCTACAAAATCGCCAACCAATAGGAAAGGGACATTCCATTTTTTAGCTAATAGGAACATTACTAAAATGACCCCTAATAAGCCACCATGAAAACTCATGCCTCCATCCCAAATTTGGAAAAAGGATAAAGGGTTATTAGCAAACTCGCCTAATTTATAAAAGAGCATGTAACCAATACGTCCACCGAGTACAACGCCTAAAGCTCCGTAAAACATGAGGTCATCGACTTGTTCAACACTAATCGCACCATTAGAACGTCTAGCACGGTATTTTCCTATCAGTAAAAAACCTATAAAACCAATAACGTACATAAGTCCATACCAATGGACTTTAAGTGGTCCCAAGCTAAGCGCAATGGGATCTATTTGAGGATAAATGAGCATAATTTTTTTGTTTTTTTAAGTTAAAAAAATAAAGAATTTAATTCTTCACCTGGATTATTAGCACGCATAAATGCTTCACCGACTAAAAAGGCATTAACCTGATGATTCCGCATTAATTGAATATCACTTTTTTGATGGATACCACTTTCAGTCACTACGATCATTTGTGGCGGTATTTGTTCCAATAAATCTAATGTCGTTTGCAGTGATGTCTCAAACGTTCTTA
The DNA here is from genome assembly GCA_015486375.1 of Thiotrichaceae bacterium. Classification (GTDB taxonomy): domain Bacteria; phylum Pseudomonadota; class Gammaproteobacteria; order Thiotrichales; family Thiotrichaceae; genus S015-18. The sequence continues at coordinate 27,248 of WFRR01000033.1, read as the reverse complement.
AGTTACGATTATTAATTCCAATTAAAGCAGGGTTTAAACGTAAGGCACGTTGCAATTCTTGTTGATCATGCACTTCAATGAGAACATCAAGATGAAGCTGCTGTGCCAGTTTATATAATGCCTGCATTTTGTCATCACTTAATGCGGAGACAATGAGTAAAATACAGTCAGCATCCATTGCACTGGCTTCATAAACCTGATAAGGCTCAATAATAAAGTCTTTACGAATGATCGGCAAAGTACATGCTGCGCGTGCTTCACGCAAATATTGTTCTGAACCCTGAAAATACTGTTCATCGGTTAAGACAGAAATACAGGCTGCTCCCCCTTGTTGGTAAGATGCAGCAATTTCACTGGGATTAAAGTTTTCACGAATCAAACCTTTACTGGGCGAAGCGCGTTTTATTTCTGCAATCACTGCTGCTTGTTTTTGACTAATTTTGTTTTTAATTGCCTCAACAAAAGGGCGTATAGGGGAACGAGTCTCTATCTTTTTTTGTAATTGTTGAATCGAACACTGTGCAGAACGAGCTGCAATTTCTTCAGATTTCGTTTGTAGAATTCTTTTAAGAATATCAGGCGTATTGTCATTCATAATAATTTAATAGCGATTAGATTGATTAATAAGTTCATTTAATTTTTTATTAGCCTTGCCACTCTGCATTACATCCAAGGCGGTCTTAATGCCTGTTTGCAAATTATTCTCAAGCCCTGAAACATATAAAGCTGCCCCTGCATTTAACGCAATAATATTGCGGGCTGTCTTGGTGCGTGTGTCTATCGCATTGCCATTACTCTTAAAAGTAGCCTGAATTAATTCAAGGCTTTCTTGTGCAGTACTGACACGAATATCATCCAGTGAACTACGGGACAGATTAAAATCTTCAGGCGAGATTTGATACTCAGAAATAAGCCCCTGTTTTAATTCAACTACATGCGTACTGGCTGCAATACTAATTTCATCTAAGCCATCTTCAGCATGGACAACCATCACATGTTGACTGCCTAAGGTTTTTAATACTTTTGCCATTGGCATTAACCATGCACGATCAAATACACCCAATACCTGAAAAGGTGCATCGGCAGGATTGGTTAATGGACCTAATAAATTAAAAATAGTGCGTACTGCCATTTCTTTGCGAGGCATAATGGCATGCTTCATGGCGCTATGATGCTTTTGTGCAAATAAAAAGCCAATCCCAATGGTATCAATACACTTGGCTACCTGATCTGGGTTTAAATCTAAATTAACCCCTGCGGCTTCCAGTACATCGGCACTGCCTGATTGACTTGAGACAGAACGATTGCCATGTTTTGCCACTCGTCCCCCTGCCGCCGCAACCACAAATGCCGTGGCAGTTGAAACATTAAATGTTCCTGATGAATCTCCCCCTGTTCCACAAGTATCTACTAAGTGATGCTTATCCACATTAACCTTGGTGGATAATTGACGCATAACTTTTGCTGCCGCTGCAATTTCTGTACTATTTTCACCTTTCATTCGCAAACCAACTAAAAAACCCCCTATTTGGGATGCCGTGGCTTGACCTGTCATAATCAACTGCATGATTGCTATCATTTGTTCAGAACTAAAGTCCTGTCGATTTAATACATGCTGTATCGCTGCAGGCATATCCATAAATTATTTCCTTATTTTTAAGTAATGATCTTAATTTTGATCACCTATATACGGATCTCATTATAGTCGTAAAGGCAAACAGTCGTGTTCTTAATCATTCTATCCTTTTTATATTTGGGTATGAATCAATACGGTTACCACTATTTTTTCTTGAATATACTGTGCGTCACTATATTCTTGCCTACATTCTTAGTTATCTCAAAATTCTAGAGTTTATTTTATGACAATCAAAACACGCTTTGCTCCCAGTCCAACAGGCTATTTACATATTGGTGGTGCAAGAACTGCATTATTTTCTTGGCTATATGCCCGTAAAATGCAGTCTAAATTTATTTTACGGATTGAAGATACGGATCGAGAGCGTTCAACTCAAGCATCTGTTGACGCGATTTTTGAAGGTATGGATTGGTTACAACTTAATTATGATGAAAAACCTGTCTATCAAACCCAACGTTTTGACCGTTATGCAGAAATAATTCAACAATTATTGGATGAAGGTAAAGCTTACCGTTGTTATTGTTCTAAACAGCGTTTAGATGATTTGCGTGAACAACAAATGCGAGATAAGCAAAAACCGCGTTATGATCAAAAATGTCGATCTTCAGATACCCATCAGCATAATGATGATAGCAATAAACAAGATTATGTGATTCGTTTCCGTAATCCTAAAGAAGGCGTTGTTGAAATTGATGATTTAGTCCGTGGCACAATTACTATTGCTAATAGTGAATTGGATGATTTAATTATTGCTCGATCTGATGGTACACCAACCTATAATTTAACAGTCATAGTTGATGATTTAGATATGGGCATTAGTCATGTTATTCGTGGTGATGATCATATTAATAATACGCCTCGACAAATCAATATTATGCAAGCATTGGGTAAAACACCCCCTAAATATGCGCACGTTCCTATGATCCTAGGGGCAGATGGTAAACGTTTATCAAAGCGACATGGTGCAGTTGGAGTCATGCAATATCGTGATGAAGGTTACTTACCGCACGCTTTGCTCAATTATTTAGTCCGCTTAGGCTGGTCTCATGGTGATCAAGAAGTGTTTTCTAGACAAGAAATGATTGATTTATTTTCACTCGAAGGGGTTAATAAGTCGCCGTCCACCTTTAGCCCTGATAAATTATTGTGGCTGAATCAGCACTATTTAAAAACACTGCCTTTGGATGAAATTGCCGCAGAGATGCAATGGCATATTAAAGCACAGCAATTGGATATTAGCCAAGGACCTGCACTGACTGAGGTGATTAAAGCCCAGCGTGAGCGTGCTAAGACATTGGTTGATCTTGTGGCTAATAGTCGTTATTTCTATGAAGACTTTGCCGAATTTAATTTTAATGCGGCAAAAAAGCATTTTAAAACCGCGACACCTGCAATTTTACAAGCCTTACACGATGCGCTAGCAGATGTGAGTGAGTGGCAAGAATCTACCTTACATGCCGCCATTATGCAGGTCTGTGAAACAATGGATTTAAAGCTTGGTAAAGTTGGTCCACCTCTACGCGTTGCTATTACAGGAACGGCGATGTCTCCTTCTTTAGATGTCACGCTTAAATTGGTTGGACGTGAACGCTCTTTAGCCAGAATTTTAACCGCAATTGCCTTTAATCAAGCTAAATATGCTTAACATTTTGTAATTAAATAGCAATTTAATTTATTCACTATTTTTTTGAAAAAATGCTTGACACAAAGTGCTATTTCGACCAGAATTCACGCTCTCTTTCGAGGGGCTATAGCTCAGCTGGGAGAGCGCTACACTGGCAGTGTAGAGGTCAGCGGTTCGATCCCGCTTAGCTCCACCAGAAGAAGAGAGGTTTTAAATATGGCTAAATTAGGTCGTATTTGTGTGATAATCGGTTTGATCATCACCGCAATAGCGTTTATTGCAGGCTTTGGATTAATGTTTTATGGTGGTTATGATGCTTTAGTTAAAGTATTGCTAATGATTGTCCCCGTCGGTTTTTTAATTTTATTTACTGGCGTAGCAACGGTTGCTTTATTTGCACCTAGAGAATCAGATCGAAAATAGTAAGTTGATAGTGTCGTCCCCATCGTCTAGCGGTTAGGACACTGCCCTTTCACGGCGGTAACCGGGGTTCAAGTCCCCGTGGGGACACCATTTACTTGACTAATGTTAGTTGTTTCAATATGTTTGATAGTGTCGTCCCCATCGTCTAGCGGTTAGGACACTGCCCTTTCACGGCGGTAACCGGGGTTCAAGTCCCCGTGGGGACACCATCTTTCTTATCTCAAATTCCTTTATTTTTGCTTTTCCATAATTATTTAGAAGATTTTTCTATTTTTATTAGCAAGATTATTATGTCCCCATCGTCTAGTGGCCTAGGACACTGCCCTTTCACGGCGGCAACCGGGGTTCGAATCCCTGTGGGGACGCCACTTCATTTCTTGATCAAATCAGTATAAAAAACCAAGTTAGTACACTATTTAAGAAGGCTAAAAATACAGCGGCGGATGCCATGTCTTTAGCACGCCCTGATAGTTCATGCCAATCATCACTAATACGATCAACGACGGCTTCAATGGCTGAATTCAGTAGTTCAACAATCATTAGCAGTACAATGCTGCCAATTAATAAGATTTTCTCTACACTTGATTCCCCCAGCCAAAGTGCTAAAGGAATTGCAATCAGCAATACAAGACATTCTTGTCGAAAGGCTTCTTCATATTTAAATGCCATTTTAAACCCTTGCCAAGAGTAAATAATAGCGTGCCGAAGGCGTTTTAGACCTGTATTTCCTGTTTTGCTCATTGCTAATTCTTTAAATTTAAATGTTCTACTAAAAGGTGATTACTCAACCCACTTGATATCCAATTGACGGGCTGCTTTAACTTCATCGAAACGACGATTAGCTTGTGTCCAAGGTGCGCCTTTTAATTTATCAATATCTGTTTCAGCCTCTTTAAGGATAGCAATCATTGCCTCAACAAAACCATCAATATCTTCTTTTGCTTCTGTTTCCGTCGGCTCAATCAATAAGCATTCAGGTATAAGCAAAGGAAAATAAGTGGTGGGGGCATGATAACCAAAATCCAGTAAACGTTTAGCAAAATCCATTGCGGTGGCATTATGCTCTTTAGCTTGACGTTTTAGTGTGACAATAAACTCATGACTAGCCCGACGTTCAGGAAAAGCTAAATCAAAGCCTGCATCGGCTAAACGCGTCATTAAGTAGTTAGCATTTAACGCGGCAAATTCAGATACACGTACCATGCCTTCACGACCTAACATACGCATATAAACATAGGCACGTATAAGTACTCCTGCATTCCCTGCGAATGCAGATAAGTGTCCAATACTATTAGGGCGTTGTGCATCCGTTTCTAAACGATACACACCCTCTTCTTGGATCACAGTCGGAACAGGCATATAAGGCAATAATCGCTTGCTAACCCCGACTGCACCCGAACCAGGACCACCGCCACCATGAGGAGTTGAGAAAGTTTTATGCAAATTTAAATGAATCACATCAAAACCCATATCACCAGGGCGAACTTTGCCGAGAATGGCATTGAGGTTTGCACCATCGTAATAAAGTAAACCCCCAACTTGATGCACAATGTCTGCAATTTCTTTAATCTTTTTCTCAAAGACACCCAAGGTTGATGGGTTAGTTAACATAATGCCTGCAGTTTGTGGACCGACTGCGGCTTTGAGGGCTTCAATATCCACATCACCATTACGGTTTGTGCGGATTTCTTTAACCTTATAACCACACATAATCGCAGTAGCAGGATTTGTGCCATGTGCTGCATCAGGCACAATAATTTCAGTACGTGCTGTGTCATTATTGGCACGATGATAAGCTTGGATCATGGCGACACCCGCAAACTCACCTTGTGCGCCTGCCATTGGGGTGAGTGAAACCCCATGCATACCCGTGACCGAATGCAACATCTGTTGCAGTTCATACATACAGCTTAAAAAGCCTTGTGAAAATTGCTCAGGTGCATACGGATGACGCGCTAACATTTGTGGCAACATCGCCAAGCTATTACAAGCACGGGGATTGTATTTCATGGTACAAGAACCTAAGGGATAGAATTCTGTATCAATGGAAAAGTTCTTTTGTGACAAACGGGTATAGTGCCGTACAACTTGCATTTCAGAAGTCGCAGGCAGATGTTTTAAGCTCGATTTACGTCGAAATCGAATGGGCAGTTCACCCAAATCAATCTCTTCAAAAGGGGCTTGAGAATAGGCACGACGATTCTGACGTGAGTGTTCAAAAATCAGTTTATCGTTCATAGAATTTGATGGTTTAGACATGATTTTAGACTCCTTTTATTGAGATAGATAACGAATTAAAGTGGCAACATACCAATCTAAATCACTTTCTGATTTAGTTTCTGTGACACAAACCAGTAGAGCTGAATCAAATTCAGGGTAATCTTCAGATAAGTTATAACCCGCAGAAATGCCTTCTTCTGCCATTGCGTCAATGACTTCATTAGCAGGCTTATCCAGCGGTAAAATAAATTCATGAAAACAATCACCTGACTGCAAAGGGGTTAAACCACAAGCAATTAATTTTTCTTGGAGCAAATGAGTATTTTTATAACACTGACTGGCCACACGAGCTAAACCTTCTTCACCCAGTAAAGACATATGGATTGTTGAAGCTGTAACCACGAGACCTTGGTTAGTACAAATATTTGAAGTCGCTTTAGAGCGACGAATATGTTGTTCCCGTGCTTGTAAGGTTAAAACAAAGCCTTGTTTACCATCCGCATCGGTCGTCCGACCTACAATTCGACCGGGCATTTGACGGATATGTTTTTTCTTACAACACATATAACCGTAATAAGGTCCACCTGATGAGAGTGGCGCACCTAATGGCTGCCCTTCACCGACCGCAATATCAATACCCTGTCGTCCCCATTCTCCAGGTGGTTTCATTACTGAAAGCAATAAGGGGTTAGCAACTGAAATAGCAATACTGCCATTATCTTCTGCCCATTGAGTTAATTCATCAAACTCTTCAATCACCCCAAAAAAGTTAATCTGTGGGATCACTAAGGCGGTAATATCTTGTTTGCTATATTCAGCTAAAGCTGAAAAGTCGGTTTTTCCTGTTTGTTGAGAAAAACTAATTTCACTCAATTTAATCCCTTGAGGTTCACAAATTGCACGGATAGTTTTGCGATACACAGGGTTTAAACTTTTAGGTAATAAAATATGTCGAGACTTTGATTTACGATTAACCCGTATTGCCATTAATACGGCTTCAGCCGTAGCCGATGCACCATCGTATAATGAAGCATTCGAGGCATCCATTGCCGTCAAATCTGTCATCATCGTCTGAAATTCATAGATCAGTTGCAATGTGCCTTGTGACGCTTCCGCTTGATAAGGGGTATATGCAGAATAGAATTCTCCCCGCGTAGTTAACTGCCATACGGCGGCAGGAATATGATGTTCATACGCTCCAGCACCAATAAAGTTAAGTGGCAAACCATCTAAATGTGCGCGTTGCATCATTAAACGGCTAATATCCATTTCACTCATCATCGTAGGGATGTCGTGCATCTCCCCCGCTCGTAAGTTTTCAGGAATTTCATCAAATAAATCATCAATATCTGCAACACCAATGGTTGCAAGCATTGCTTGAATATCTGTTTCAGTATGAGGAATAAAAGGCATAGGGAGAAAACTCTATTGATTCACTATTACAGGTTAGGATGGTTTAGATTAAGATATTAATGTGCATCATCTGCACAGGCTGCTGCATAAGCCTCTGCATTCATTAAATGATCTAATGATTCAGTCATTTCTAATGTAAAAATCCAACCTTCCATATAAGCATCACTATTGATCACTTCAGGCTCATCTTCAAGGTTTTCATTTATTTCCACGACCACACCTGCGATAGGGCAATATACATCAGAAGCCGCTTTAACTGACTCAATGACGGTACATTCATCACCTTGTTCATATTCATTACCCATTTCAGGTAATTCAACAAAAACAATATCACCTAAAGCAGCTTGGGCATGATCAGTAATTCCAATCGTCACTGTTCCATTACCATTATCACGTACCCACTCATGTGAAGATGTATACTTTAATTCGCTAGGAATATTACTCATTTTGTTACTCCGTTATTCTGATTTAACTAATTATTGCTTAAAATTATAGACAAGACTTGCCATGACGAACAAATTGCGGTTTGACCACTTTTGCAGTGAGATGACGATTACGGATAGCAACTTTACAAGTATCACCAATATCCGCAGGAACACGCGCTAATGCAATCGCACGTCCTAAGCTAGGTGAGAATGTACCACTGGTTATTTTACCTTCAACTCCTGTTGCGGTAATGACAGTTTGATGCCCACGTAAAACGCCACGATCTTCTAATACCAGGCCGACAAATTTCTGTTGTACACCCTCTGCCTTTTCTTGTTCTAACGCAGCTCTACCAATAAAATCACGCGATTTAGGCTGCCATGCAACCGTCCATGTTAAGCCTGAAATTAAGGGCGAAGTCGTTTCATCCATATCCGTGCCATAAAGGTTCATACCTGCTTCTAGGCGTAAAGTATCTCTAGCACCCAAACCAATCGGCTTCACGCCTGCGGCTAAGAGTTGATCCCATAATTCAGCCACTTGTTGATTATTCACCATAATCTCAAAACCATCTTCACCCGTATAACCTGTACGGGCAATAAAATAATCACCAATACTCGCACCAACAAAAATCTTTAAAGCTTTTGCTTGCTCTGCTTCATCGGTACTTAAGACCGAACAGGCTTTATCACGTGCATTAGGCCCTTGTACGGCAATCATTGACCAATCTTCGCGCTCAGTTAGTGTGGCTTGATAATCGCCTAACTGCTGCTGCATCCACGCAATATCTTTAGCACGCGTGCCTGCATTCACGACAATACGGTAAAAATTATCAGCTAAGTAATACACAATTAAATCGTCAATGACTTTACCATCGTGATTTAACATACAGCTATATAAAGCTTTGCCCGTTTGCTGACTAATTTTCTCAACATCATTGGCTAATAGGTGTTGTAAAAAGGCTTTGGCATCATCGCCCTCTAGATCAAGAATGACCATGTGTGAAACATCAAACATACCCGCATCGGCTCTTACCTGTTTGTGTTCATTGAGTTGTGATCCGTAGTGAATCGGCATATCCCATCCTGCAAAATCGACAAGTTTTGCATCTGATTCTTGGTGTTTTTTATATAAAGCGGTGCGTTGGCTCATTGGTATTTATCCTCTGGTAAAGTCTCAGTCTTAATGTTCTCCACATTTTTGAGAGATGGCTTATATTTTCTGTTTTCATAAGCCCAAAACGCAAAAAGGCGGCAGATGGCATTAGCCTCTGCCGCCCCTCTGTCCTGAAACCTGAGAGATTCCTTAATTCTATGCGATGATTGAATTAAGTTACTACCCTTCGGTGAGTGTATCTATTTACACTACTCTCCAGAGCCAGCCTGACAAACTACAATAAGTTTATCCTTCCATACAGTCCATTAGACCTGAGCGTTTCCGAGCGGTTTTCGCCTTCGGTGGTTGCATTGAGCAACTCTCTCCTGCATGGTGATTTGCTGAAACGGCTTACACTATACGGGAGTCTTCGCCTTAATAAAAGTAACATGTCAATCTTGAAACATTTTCAATTTGTTATAATCTCCCTCTTATTAATCATTCATACTCCATTCTTATGAAAATTCTAGGCATCGAAACTTCCTGTGATGAAACAGGCATTGCTATTTATGATACGGAGCAGGGTCTACTTGCCGATGCCTTGTATAGTCAAGTCAAACTCCATGCTAAATATGGCGGGGTTGTGCCTGAATTAGCCTCACGAGATCACATTCGCAAAATATCCCCCTTAATTAAATCCGTGACTCAACAGGCAAATCTTGGGTTATCTGACCTTGATGGTATTGCTTATACCTCGGGACCAGGGTTAATTGGTGCGTTAATGGTTGGAGCATCCTTAGGGCGCAGTTTAGCTTGGGGTTTAAATATTCCTGCTCTAGCAGTGCATCATATGGAAGGACATTTATTAGCCCCCATGTTAGAAGATAATCCGCCTAAATTTCCATTTATTGCATTACTCGTTTCAGGTGGGCATACCTTATTAGTCAGTGTAAAAGCGATTGGTTCTTATAAGATATTGGGTGAAAGTTTGGATGATGCTGCAGGTGAGGCTTTTGATAAAACAGCCAAGATGTTGGGTTTAGCTTATCCCGGTGGACCCATTTTGGCAGCATTGGCACAGAAGGGTGATCCCGATGTTTATCATTTTCCGCGTCCGATGATTAATCGACCAGGCTTAGACTTTAGCTTCAGCGGTTTAAAAACCTACGCGCTAACTACATGGCAAAAATCTACCCAAACGGATACAGATAGAGCTAATATTGCCCGTGCTTTTCAAGATGCGATTGTGGATACCTTATTTTTGAAATGTCGTCGGGCTTTAAAACAGACAGGACATCAACGTTTAGTGATTGCAGGGGGGGTAGGAGCAAACTCAGCTTTGCGAGAAAAGTTACAACAATTGAATGCTGAGATTTTCTTTCCTCGGCTTGCCTTTTGTACGGACAACGGTGCAATGATTGCTTATGCAGGTGCTATGCGCTTATATGCAGGGCAACAGGAGGAGGCAGTGATTCAAACCCGCCCCCGTTGGTCTTTAGAAGACCTTGTTGTACCGAGTTGTCAGAAAGAAAGGGGTTAACGTAAACGTAAGCTTTGCCCTGTAGTAATGTCATAAGGTGCAGACAAGTGATTTAAACGGATGATTTCTTTGACAGAAACGCCTGTTTGTCGCATGACTTCGTAAACCGTATTACCCGATTTAACAATATAATGGCGACCTGTACGGCTTTTCTGCTTGATTGGCTGTATAGATTTAGCTACTAGCGGTTTGCCTACTTTACCTTCTTTAGCTATAGATTTAGCTACTGAAGGTTTACTTAGTTTACCTTCCTTCGCTTTAGCCTTAATTTTTAATTGCTGACCCGCTTCCACCTTATAAGGGCGTTTTAAGTGATTAAGCTTAATAATATCGCTAACACTCGTCCCTGTTTGTCTCATAACTTCATAAACGGTATCACCTGATTTGACCACATAGATAGATGCAGCAGCCTTAGTTGATTGCTTACTTTGCTTTTTATTAGACTTTTGGAACGCTTTGGGTACTTGATTGACACTTTTGCTTGAAGAAAATTTACGATAAGCATGTAGAACTTTTTTAACATAACGCGGGTTGGGAATACGTCCTTTATCAATATTACCTTCACCTGCATTGTAAGCCGCAATCGCACGATTCATATTACCGTTATAACGCTTTAGTAACCAGCCGAGGTATTTTGTACCGCCATGAACATTTTGCCAAACATTATAGCCATTACGCACTTTAAGGCGTTTGGCAGTATTAGGCATTAATTGCATCAAGCCTTTTTCACCCAAAGAACCTCTGGCACGACTTTTAAAACAGCTTTCAATGGTAATCACAGCCTTAATTAAGCTCTTGTTGACACCGTATTTTTTTGAAGCACTATTGATACTTTTATGATATTGACTCGCCTTTTTTTGCAAGGTAGAGCTACTGAGGGTTTGACAGCCACCGCCCGTACGACGACGTTGACGACGATTTTTACGGTGCTTACCTTTATGGGCACTTTTTTGTGCATGTACGGAAGCGGCGTTAGCCTCATTTGAGCCTATTGAAACAGCCGATAGCATAGTCACTATCGTCATGCTTAATAAGCCAAGAAAAATTTTATTCATTACAAGTCTCACGCTAGAAACATCCTTAACTGCATCGAAAAGGGACAAGCGTGACTCCGTTATTGTTAATTAAAGTTGCCCTTGTAGGACAAAGCGAATCACTCATTATTATTTTGCTAATTCAAGCATATACGCAAGCTATATAAACTCAAGCTAATATAGTAGCAAATATGAATATTTTATCTATAGTATAAAATATTTTATTCAGTGATACTTTCTAAGTAATAAAATTTATGATTATTATATTATTTTCAAATACTTACTTTATATATAAGTGTTTGATGATACGGAGTGGTGCAATAAGTAGGGTGAATTACTTATGTTCAATTTTTTCATCACCTTTTTTGATAAACTCACCCTCATAAACAGAACCTTCTCCGTTACCCTGAGCATTGGGATGTGATGAATAGTTATTCTGAGCGTTGCTAACTTGCACAATTGAGCGTTTAATTAAAAAGTGAACCATCAAGCCTCTTGAAGGGGGTAATAAGCACAAAAATCCAATGGTATCGGTAAAAAATCCAGGCGTTAATAACAATGCACCACCGATTAATAAAAATACACCTTCTAACAGTGTTCTAGCAGGTAATTGTCCTGAATCTACATTATTTTGAAAGCGTGATAAGGTCGATAAACCTTGTTGTCGCAGTAAAAATACGCCAATCACTGCGGTTGCGATCACCAATAGTATGGTTGAAAAAACGCCAATCATTGTTCCGACCTGAATCAATAGATAAATCTCTATAATAGGTATAATAAGGAACAGTGCTGCAAAAATAGGAAAAGCTTTCAATAGGTCACCAAAATAATTGATCGATAAAAAATTAAAATTAGAGCAGATATGTTAGCACTAATCTATCTACAGCATCGGGGTAGATCAGGTTTTTTTCAAGAGAGGCTGGCTGAAAAGGTCACTCTATATCCAATTAAGTTAGCAGCGGTTAGTAAATTTATAGTCTAAAATTCATTACTCCCACTTCGATAAATGACAACGCTTGATCAAGGTATATTAATGGCTTGTAGACAACAGTTAATGCAGTTTTTTCGATTTTTTTTATTTATAATTTTAGCTATTTTAGGTTTCTTTTTTAAGATTTTTGCAACCCTTGCCTTTATTAAAAAGTACTTTTGTCGCTTTGGAACAGACAGTGATTTTATTTTGCGAGTCGCACCATTACGAGATCAAGAACATGGATCTTACCGTAATTACTTTCCCCCTCCCTTGTACGGTGTTCCACCGAATCAACGTTCTGCTTTAAGTGAAGCGAGACCTGAACATTATGCAAAATATGGCCTATTTCTTTGGCCTGATCGTCTTTATCAAGATATAAATTACTATCTACTTTTACTGTCGAGTACATTAATTCCTTTTCTTTATTTACTCGGTGTAAAAGAGGGCGTAGAAGTTGATGGTAAAATTTACTACACACTCGCGGCTTTAGTATTTATTATTATCTCTATGAAAATAACCTTTATTTTTGTAGCACGCACTTCACCGCCTGTACTCAATCAAGTCTGGTCTTTATGGCCAAAATCACACTATGCACGCTTTTTGACCGTGCCACATTTTTCGGATATTGATAAAACCGATAAGCACAAAGAAAAGCATAAATACTGGAATCCTGATAATAGCAGCCCCCTATCACACCAACCTTCTTATTATGCAAAGGGGAAAAATAGCCTGCAAGAGGTCATCTTACATTTGGCGATATTTGATTATTTGTTTTATCCCAATGAAGCGAAAAATAATAAAAAAGGGCATAAATATCGGAAAAGTCTCAAAGTGCGAGGCTGGTTATATTTATTTAGCCCCGCAATTATTACTTATGCCTATCTTTTTATACTATTTTTTATCTCTTCATCACTTTACCCGACAAGCCTAACAGTTGAAGTGCCTGTTTTATTTCAGTTTCCTTTCTTTTATACAGTATTGATTGTTATATGGTTTTTACTGACCTTCGGTATGATTGTGAAACAAATTGCATTTTTAGAAACCTTACAAGAAGATATACGCGAAGGCTATTACAATGCTCACCTTGATCTTATTCCGCAACAAATCCTACGAGTGGTCGCAAAAATCCCTGATGATAAACAAATTAGTCAGGGAATCGAGCAAGTTGAGTCCGTACTACGTTTGGTTCAAGCAGGAGCATTAGTCACCTTTTTAATGTTAGTGGAAATATTTTCTTCAGGTTTTAACGGTTTCAGTACCTAGTACTGTTATTAAAGAAAGGATGGTAAAAATACACAATGGCTAAATGTAACTATCGACGAGCAAAAGATAATCTTTATCTACTCAGCTTTTTGGATACAGCAGATCGTTTAAATATTTTATTACTAGAAGTACGACATTTACAACAAAGCATTATTGATTCCTTACACGCCCCGACCTTATATTTACCCTTGCGACATGAAGAAAAATTTATTTTTGGGGGTTGGGAGAAATCCAAAAAACGTACCATTGTAGAAAAAACAGAACAAGCTATTCTGCGCTACCCTTCGCCTAAAGATGCGATTGATTACTGGTCAAAGTATCATCAGGGTGATCAAAAAGATGCAAAGCGTTGTCAGGGTAACAATATTGAAAAACGGCTGTTAAGTCGTATTGGTGAAATTTGGTCTGCGGATATGTGGGTCAGAGGCGAACGACAACATTATCATTCGCTACGGGCTTTGCAAATACTCAAACAGCAAATCTTTCACGATAAGGTACGTCTATTTCACGATGCCAAATATGCAGGTTTATTAAATGAAAATCACCAAAAGCATATCGGTCTGGAGAAGCCCGAGTTTTTAATTTTAAGACGTGGGATACACTTTCGTTTAGAACGTTATATCAATAGCTTACGCACACATCAACAAAGTTTTGGTAAATCATTAGATTTTGGTTTACAACGCTATCCCCGTCCCAGTGTTGATCGTCGACGTGAAATTGGTATTTTTAATGACTTTCTCTCTAACCGAACTACTGATTTACAAGCAGATACATTGCACTTATTGGAACAAATTACCAATCTAAGTGAAACAGAACTCTACGACGATAGCTCTATGATTCTGCATGGTTGGTCACCCTTAATGAATGTCCGTAATAAGCAGCTTTGGGATAATGTTCGACGAGACTATAAAGAATTAAAAAGCTTTGATAACATTGCGGCTAAACAAGATATTAGTTATTTAGATACCAGCTTTTGGTCACCTGACCGTCCTGATTTACAACCACTGGTGAGTAAAGAAGTTGCCTACTCTGCTTTACGTAGTTTGAGTGATGGCTTTAGTGATGACTATTTTGCTAATAATGCCTCTCGCCAAGATCATTTGAGTCAATTATGGGTCACATTATCCAAGCAAATCACCCATATGAGCTATGGCATCGTCGGTCTAGAAGTCATTCATAAAAACTCTGATTTACTCATACGTGATTTGGTTAGTGACTGTCTTGCGGTGAGTTTAAAAGGAATTTCTTACCTTTATGCACTTTTTTTATCCAGTGTGGGGGCAGGACTGGAAAATTTACTGCGCGTTAATGGTGCTGTACGGCTATCGAGTGTCGCAGAATTAACAGGTGGGATTGCAGCGTATGAAGCCCATTATTCTTGGTATTTTCGCTTAAAATTTACCGCTTTCTGGCTTAAAAAAATCTCTACAACCAAACATACACCGCTTTCTAAGCTAGACCATATTGTTTTTGATGGTATTGATCAGGTGTGCGAGGAATTAATTGATTTCTTAGATTGTCATAATATTTCAGCAGCTCGTCATCCTGTTGGCTCAGAATGGCGAAAGATTTGTAAAAAATTAGAAAAAAGCTTTAAAAAAGCCAAGATACTTAAAATCATTACCCACTGGAGAAATAATAGAAGTCGAGATACATGGGATGAAAAGTGGAATAAGTCGGGTAAAAAAGAATACCATCGCTCTACGATTCGTTTAGATGTACGCTTACAAAATTTTATTTTTTTGGAAACGCTACAGCGGAAAACAGCCCCCAAGAAAGCCTTATCAGGTTTTAATATGACTGATAAAAACAGTGTACAAGAATTCTGTAATGCCTATGGAGTCAGTCTGGATTCCATCTATATTCCCCATACCCAGCAAAAATTTCAACACTCTAATCAACTGTTTCGACAACTGCATGATATTCCTTTTCAGTGTTCGATTATGCGTAGTATTGATTTACTGGGACGTTTGGATAATAAAGCACATCCTTATGTTTCATGGTTTGAATTTGTACAACAAAGTCATGAGGATATGAGCTTAGGACGAGAAATATTTTCCTTTGCATTAGAGTTCTACACATGGAATCGAGAATCGCCTAAAAGTCGCGTATTACTCAGTATCAATATGCTGTCATTTTTATTGCCTAGTTTATACGCTATCAAAATTGCAGCACTGGGAGATTTCACAAAAATAATTGAACGATGGCTGTATAACAGTAGTGAGCATATCGTTGATAAAATACAAGCTTATAGTCATAAAAAAATTCGTAAGGTTTACCTACAACGTAAATCCAATGATTTAAAACTAGCCGAGTTGCAAAAAATTGGGGCAATTCAACTCTATGATGCTTTTTGTGATACGACAATTGCCGCAAGCAAACGTCGTTTAGAACAGGTAGCAGGTTATAAATTAAGAGAATTATTACAAATTTTAGAACAAACGATTCGCCCCTTAATCAATGACCGTCGGCAACAAGAAAACATTTATATGCAATGTCGTAATATACGCTCTAAAATTATCGTCGATGGAGTGTTATTACTAGGAAATTTAATCGAATTCTTACGTATTCGGGATGAATCTCGTTGTAAAGGTATTGAAAAAAATAACTTCTTTAGCCTCTTACTACATGCTTGTAATACCCATTATCCAGATAATATTTCTGAAAATAATTCACACACCTGCACCGAGATTGTTCCTGTTGTGATTACCCGTTTAGCCTTGAGTAGCGCGTACACTACTGCCAACCCTAAGCGTAATCTTGATAAAATTAATAGCGATAATATTCCCTCTCTTTGGAAATATAGAAATCAGAATATGCTGGGCTTAGCGGATGTATTAAAGCAAGATCGTTGGTTACAACCGATCACAACCGTTAATAATCACAATAACCAATCGAATAACTATAACCACTATTCCATTGTATTAGGACGCTACGATGTCGTTAGTTTTGTTAATACTAATTTACCTTGCTTATGTCGCATTAGTCATTTTCCCGATCGCAATGGCAAACTACAAATAAACAATGAAGATGATATTGAGGTACAAAATGCCAGTGAAGCGTTTGTCTCTCACTTTCCACGTCGAGAGATTGCCTTTTCTTTAAAACTGTATGGTGATTGCTGTTTTAATGATGAGGATTATCAAGTCTATGCTATTTCTTCTATCTCACTACAACGTCGCTCCATGCGTCTCAATCTACTGTATCGTTTGCTCAATGCACGTTGTTTAAATGGACAATACACTTTTGTTGATAGCAGTGTTGAACATCATCTTAATCATTTAATTACAGCGTTTGAAGCACTTAACCAGAATAATAATGAGCTAGTGATTAAAGTACTTTTAACCGATGGTTGGGGAGATATTCTATTAGTCTTTATGTGTAGAAAAGGCGCTATCGTTGGTGATTTACATGATGATTTAATTTATCTACAACAAGCTTTTTATGAAGATTTTATGGTTGACAGAACGGAGTTAATTTACACGCCACAATGCTTAGATCATATGAATTTTAGAAGTCAATATCGCTTTTATCTCGTGTTTCGCTTTCAGGAAGATCGTCAACTAGAGCGTAGTATTCTTAATTTTATTGAAGCCTTAAAAGCCAAAAGACAAGACCTACCTGCATGGATTAATCAAGATGGTAATGGCGGTGGCGATTTTGATATTGTGTTTACCCCAGGACAATATGATGTTCGTGTTGGCTTCCACCTCGACCCCAGTTATCACAAACGATTCGATAATATCTACAACATCTTATTAGAGTGGTTAGCCAAACCCCAAATTGAGGTGTATGTTGGTGAACGATATTCACTTTATAATCAATGGTATAATGATGGATTATCCTTTATTGATAAAATTGAAACTATGATAGAACGAGTGCAATAAGGCATTAATTTGCAAATAACCGTAAATCACCCAACGCTTGTGAAGGCACTTGCACCAGCACGGGCTGTTTATCCTGTTTTAACCAA
This sequence comes from Thiotrichaceae bacterium, assembly GCA_015486375.1. Classification (GTDB taxonomy): domain Bacteria; phylum Pseudomonadota; class Gammaproteobacteria; order Thiotrichales; family Thiotrichaceae; genus S015-18. The sequence goes on along the minus strand of WFRR01000033.1, from coordinate 9,628 downwards.
CGCAAGATAACCGCCATATTCGCTTTTGACATCGCGGTACAACCTGAGGTGCTGGTATTTTTATCTTTCCAAACATGCATAAAAATAGCACTTCCTGCACCTGCTAAAATAGGCGTTTTATTATGCTCAATTTCAATACCAAGTTCATAGCGTGCATCATCACGGCGCATTTTTTCATACGATTTCCAATACATTTTAGGGGTATTTTCTAATGGTGGGGCAATCTGTACCCAACGGTTATAATCCTTAGAATCACTATCATCAATATAGTAATCATTCGACGTTGCAGTTCGATAAGGGTAAGTTTGTTGACTCAATGCCACACTGGCATAGCCAAAGCTTGAGGCTAATTTAAATATTCCCGCAGGCGCTTTGCCATCGCCTTCTTGTTTAAATTGACTTAGGTCTTTTATATTATGCAAACCTCGTCCCCACGCCATTCCATTTCTGCCAACTTGAACAGGAATCGGTGCAGCAACTTGTTTCCAAATCCCTTGCTGTTTTTCAAAGCGTTGTAATATTGCCTGATTGTTCGACCATGAATGATTGCTCACTAGTAAGACCTGCTGAGTATCATGGGGTAGCTGAGTAAGCCACGGTGACTGACTCTGTTGAAAGCAGCCAGAAAGTAATATGCTAAGACAAAATAAAAGTGTGTATAGAAAATTTTGTATTAAAGTTTGCATTCTAGAATTATTCTTTTTCTAGAACTTTAATTTTTCGTTCTGCCATGACTTTATCATCAGTACGGTTATACCAACGTAAGATATATTTCCCTGCGACTTCAGGTATTTCTAAATTCCCTTTTTGTTTACTACGTGTATAAATATAAGGCGTGGCATTATAATCTGCCTTTTGATCAACTCGTTGAATATTAATAAAAGAATCTAAATCATCAGGGGCTTTCCAGCTTATTTCAGCTTTTTGCCCTGCAATAACGGATTCGGGCGCATGAATACTAATAAAATCACCTAATAAAATAATGGTTCGTTTTGCCAATATTTTATGACTATCTCGATCATACCAACGCAAAGTATAATTACCTGCTTCAGTCGGTAACGCTAATTCTGCACGGGCATCATCATTGATATACACATAAGGACTTGCTTTGTAATCCTGTGGATCTGCACTGGGTTGAATATTAATAAAAGCATCGAGACCTTTTGGGGCTTGCCATGATAATTTTAATGTCTCACCAGGCATCGCTTGCTCAGGGGCAATGATTTTGATTTCCGAACTAATTAATTTAATCTTATGTTGTGCTAACACTTGACGATCATGATCACTATACCAACGTAATATATAATCTCCTGTGGTGGTCGGTACACGCATTGAAGCCTCTTGACGTTGATCAATTCTCACATGTGGCTGTGCATAATCATCAATATCGGCATCAATGGGCTGAATATTAATAAAACCTGCTAAGCCTTTGGGTGCTTGCCACGTTAAATCCAATACAGTACCTGCAACGATTTGTGTGTCTGCTTGAATAGCAATTTTTGCAGGTTTTAATTGAATCGTTTTTTGAGTCAATACTTTATTATCACGCTGCAAAGTAATCATGGCTGAACTAGCTTTAGACGGCATGACTAGCTCATAAGAACCTGTTGGCTGAATATAAGCAGGAATTTCCATTCTATAGTCTTGGAACTTATTTGTAGTCGGAGTCCCAGTATTGGCTGTACCTTTGCTATCTATGTTTTTATTGTCCAGATTATCTGTCACAATAATTAATGCTTCAAATGCTGTCGGGATTTTCCATTCAATTTTGATTTTTTGACCTGCCTCTGCCTGTTCAGGAAGAATTAGCTCAATAATATCATTGGATTCTTTCTCTGTAGAGAATGCACTATTAGTCATCATCAGAAGAACAATAAGCAGGGTTATAAGTAAGAAAATAATTGGAATTTTTATAGAAGCAATGGTCATGGTTGGGCAGGGCTAGGGTAAATTAATCGGTAGAGAATGTTTATTAGTCTGAGGACTTATTAGCTTGTTCAGATTGTGTATCGGTTTTAAGCGAAATATCTAAATGTTGTTCAAGCAATTGTACTCGTTGCTCTAAAGCATCAATTTTTTGACGGGTTTTGAGTAACACAGCCGTTTGAATATCAAACTCCTCTCGGGTGACGAGCTGCATTTTTTGTAAACCACTTTCTAAACCTGAACGAATATTATCTTCTATATCTGCCTGTAAGTGCTTAATTGAACTGGGCATAGAAGCTGATAAACGTCCGACAAGATCGTCTAACCCTTTGAAACTTTGCATAGTATTCTCCTAAATAATGATACCAAAATTTGATGGTGTACTGATTGAATTCAGTCAGTTTACCGCACTCTATGTGAATCTTTCACTCTATGCAGATGATTAATCTTGGATGTTATGTGAATGGTGGGAGGAAACCGTTCCTTTACCTAAATTAAAGTAACCGCTCCTCTCTTATTTTCAGTGTTTTACTTACAATATTTCATGGTGTTTGCGCTTTGAATTCATTACTATCCGTTAAAAAAGTGTACAATTCAAGGGTACTTAATAAATAGACACTTTCGGAGATTTTAATGAAGCATATTGTTATTGGTAGTACATTATTGGTTGCCTCATCGGCACTGATGGCAAACCCTGTAAATACCACAGAAACAAGCAATCCTAACCCTGCTCCGACAGCAGCAGGTAATACTTACCCTACTTATTCAGCCCCGACAGCCGCTAACAACCCGCCTGTTTACTATCCAAATTACCCCGCCAATAATAATATGATGGGTATGCCGAATATGAAAATGCCGATGCAGGGTAATAATGCAAATAACGGTATGCAGATGCCAATGAATATGAACATGCCTAGCATGAGTATGCCCAATACTAATATGAAAATGCCGATGCAGGGTAATAATGCAAATAACGGTATGCAGATGCCAATGAATATGAACATGCCTAGCATGAGTATGCCCAATACTAATATGAAAATGCCCAATATGAATATGGGCAATATGAAGAACATGTCTGTACCCAGATTAAGCACACCTGATGGTACGGGCTGGAAAATGCCGAATATGGGTAATGGTTCAGGTATGAAAATGCCGAATATGAACAATATGAATATGGGTAATGGTTCAGGTTGGAAGATGCCCAATATGAATATGGGTAATAGTAAAAATGGCTCGGGTTGGGGTATGCCGAATATGGGTAATGGTTCAGGTATGAAAATGCCGAATATGAACAATATGAATATGGGCAATGGTAAAAATGGTTCAGGCTGGAATATGCCAATGATGGGTAATGGTAATAACTCTAATTGGAAAATGCCAACGATGGGTAATAATAATGCGCCGTTAACACTTCCAACAATGCCCAATATGCAGCAGCAAGGTTCAGGCTGGAATATGCCAACGATGAGTGATAAAGGTTGGAGAATGCCGAATATGCACTTAAATGATAATATGCCATTTATGAATAATGGCTCAAATGTCGCTAGACCTAATCATGCAACCCTGCAACAGCAAAAATCTCCTGCTATACAAGCCAATACCAATTGGCAGAAAAATTCTTTCTACCATCAGGATGAAAAGCAGCAAAAAGCTCCTGCATTAACACCTAATAAAGAACAAACACCTGAGTCCAAAGCTGCGGCGACTAAACCTGCTGATTCGGCAGATGCAAAAGCCCCATCAGCACCAATAATTTCTATTGTAACACCAGATGTCAAAGTGCCTGAAAAATCTGAAGCTAAAGCAGTAACACCAGCAACTGAGAAAGCTCCTATAACGCCTGAGATTAAAGCATTAACAGATACACCTGAAAAATAAAAGGTAAGCTAGACCTAGCAATAAAATTTCATTTATTGCTAAGCCATTAAGATAAACCCCGATACTTAATTAAAATATCGGGGTTTATCCTAAATACAATTAGAACCTAATCCAGAGGCTTCAATAAACTACTTAAATCTTCTTGATTAAAGCTTGAGGCTTGTTTCTCTGTATCACCATAAAGCGAGTCTGCTAATAGTTGCTTCTTCTCTTGCAACTGCAATATCTTCTCTTCCACAGTATCTTCAGTTAATAGCTTATATACAAAAATAGGTTTGTCTTGTCCAATACGGTAAGCTCGATCAGTTGCTTGACGTTCGACGGCAGGATTCCACCACGGATCGTAGTGAATCACCGTATCTGCTGCTGTAAGGTTCAAACCGACACCGCCTGCCTTAAGGCTAATCAAAAATACGGCAGCATCACCTGCTTGGAAGGCATCAATCGCCGCTTCACGTTTTTGAGTTTTCCCCGTCAACATAGAATAAGAAATTGATTTTTGCTTTAGCTCTTTTTCAATCAGCTCTAACATACTCACGAATTGAGAAAAGATTAATATTTTGCGCCCTTCTTCAACCATTTCTGGCAATAAAGTCATTAATAAATCGAGTTTAGCCGAGTGCTTAACCCGCTTAGCTTGATCGAGTTTAACTAAACGAGGATCACAACAGACTTGACGAAGTTTGAGTAAAGCTTCCAAAATCATAATATGACTACGGGATAAACCTTTGCGGTTGATCTCTTCATTTAGCTTTTTATCCATCGCTAAACGTACCGTTTCATATAAATCACGCTGCGAACCGACTAAAGGCACCGTGCGAATAATTTCGGTTTTCTTCGGTAATTCTTTGGCTACGAATTCTTTGCGACGACGTAACATAAAGGGTTTTACCCGCTGACGTAATTGTGCGCCGCGCTGAGCATTATTTAATTTTTCAATTGGATTACGGAATAAGCGGTTAAAGCGTTCGTAAGGGCCTAAGTAACCGGGCATCAGGAAATGGTACATTGACCAAATTTCGCCGAGATGATTTTCTAACGGCGTACCTGTTAAACATAAACGATGCTGTGCATTTAAAGCATAAATCGCTTGGGTAGTCTTAGATTTAGCATTTTTAATGGCTTGAGCTTCATCCAAAATGAGGTAATGAAATTTACGTTTTGCATAAACTTCTTGATCACGCAAGATTAGAGGATAAGTCGTTAAAACAATATCGTAATCATCTAAGTTATCAAAATATTGCTTACGATCAACACCTTGTAAGACGAGTACTTTTAACTGCGGTGTAAAACGTTGCGCTTCATTACGCCAATTACTCATTAAACTGGTGGGTGCAATGACTAAATTAGGATTTTCTGCCCGTCCTGATTCATGCTCAATCAGTAAATGAGCCAGTGTTTGTACCGTTTTACCCAAACCCATATCATCGGCTAATACACCATTAAATTGATAGTTTTGCAAAAACTGTAACCAGTTGACCCCTTGCTTCTGATAATCACGTAATTCAGCTTTTAAGCCTTTCGGTAAGGCGACACTTTCAATGCCTGAAAAATTGCGAATCTTCTTATTTAAACGCTGTAACTCTTCTGCGCCTTTCCACTGTAAATTACTATTATTGAGTAACTCGTGATAGTGCAAACCTGCATAACGTGAAAACTTTAAATTACCTTTATTGGTCAGAATATTCTTTTCATATAACTCAACAATGGTATCTAAAATACCCAACATGCGTTGTGTTGATAACTTAATCCAATGATGTTCACTGTATTGGAATAGATAATAGGGTTTTTCTTGTAAAGACTGCCGTAATGCTTCAGGACTATCTGCTTGAATTAATAAATCGACTAATAAGGGCAGTAAATTAACTCGCTTGCCTTTAATTTCAAATCCAAGTGACATTTCAAACCAATCACCATTTTTCTCAGTCTCTAACTCTGCGTGCCATTCATCCGCGACTTCAATTTGTAAAGCAAAGCTCTCATCAATCTGAATATTCCAACCTTGTGATTGCAATTCAGGCACAGTCTCTTCTTGAAAAATATCCCAACGTGCCACGATAGATTCAATATCATCATCATTGAAACAAAGCTCAAGTGGACGGTAAGCTTTGCCTTTTTGGCGCATACCTGTAAAACCGAGACCACATAAATAGTCTAGAGCAGTTTTTTCCTGTTGTTTATCACGATGGATACGATAACGAACATTATCTTGTAAAAGAACCGCAATATCACTTTCCAATGCGGCGAGACTACAAGGCTGATAGTTCAAATGATCATAATCAAAACGTAAGCTGGCAATATGCAAGCGCTTTTCAATCCCTGAACGACGCATAACGGTTGTTGAGGATAATTTCAAATGGGGCGAGGGAACAATTTCTGTGACATCAACCGTTTCAAAACCAAGATCCATTGGCAATGGGACATCAACATCAGGCAGTACCTTAATTAATTGTTCACTGACTTTCTGAACCTGTGTTTTCGGAATAGAAGGCACAGCCAAAAAGTTGAGAATTTGCTGGCTTGATAGAGACTCGTGTTTTGCAACACCACATTCACCCCGTTCTGTATCGACATAGAATAAATTATCGAGTAAGAAGAAATTATCAACCGCAGGTTGGGTTTTCGGATCTAGTTCATAATAACCATCATCTTCCTGCCATTCGAATAAAATGGGGCGTAATTCACCGATTTTTAAGGCTTGCGTGCTAGAGTGATAGTCCAACCAAAAAAGGCGTTTTGTTTTGAGTAAGGCATTTAATAAGAAATGTCCTAACTGTCCACGTATCTTACAAGAGGTAATTACACTGCTAGTGTAATACTGTCGTTGGCTTTCACCTTTGATCACGCGTAAGATAGTACGATCCTCTTCTGTCACTAATAGAGTGGCACTGCCATAAGAGCCAATATCATGAGAAGACACTTCTTCAGCCTTACCATAGCCGCCTTTCTTTAATAAACGGACTTTGTGCGGCTTAACAATAACTTCGCTACTGGCTTCATTCTCGTAATGTAACTCGTAGACAATATGATATTGAATTTCAAATAAATCATCATCTTCGTCTTCACTATCATCCAGTGTATTTTCGCTCGCGGCTAACGCATTGAGCCATTTATCCACTTCAATGGAATCATCATAATCTTCTTCAAGCACAGGGGTTTCAATTTGATCACCCACTTGTTGATTAATAAAGTAATACAGTAAAGCAATACCATGTTTACAGTTATTACCTACAGGACAATTACAATAAGAAAACGGGGTTTTTTGACCTTTATATTCCCGAAAAATTAGACGAGTTTTATAATCACTTTTACCCCGTACATTGCCATCTACGGCTAAACTACCCTCATTTAATTCCGTAATTTTATTAATACGAAGTACCCTTTCTTGGGTGAAATAATGGATACCTCGATCTACCGTTGCTTCACCAAAATTTTTGGTAGTCGCTTCTGTATTAAGGGAATAGCGTGAGGATAGTTGCTGTATATTTTGCTTCATGTTCTTATCAGATCAACCTTTAAGTTTTTTGGTAAATATGCGCCCCGTCATTAACAAATTCAATCGATTTTTCTTCCATACCTGAGGCGAAGGCAGAAGTTTCTGATACACCTTGTTTAGCGGCATATTCACGAACTTCTTGTGAAATTTTCATTGAACAGAATTTAGGACCACACATTGAGCAAAAGTGCGCGACCTTAGCAGAATCCTTCGGTAAGGTTTCATCGTGATACTCACGAGCGCGGTCAGGATCAAGTCCTAGATTAAATTGATCTTCCCAACGGAATTCAAATCGCGCTTTAGACATGGCATTATCACGTAACTGTGCGCCGGGAAAGCCTTTAGCTAAATCCGCTGCTTGTGCTGAAATTTTATAAGTAATAATGCCAACACGGACATCTTCCTTATTGGGGAGACCTAAATGTTCTTTTGGCGTGACATAACAAAGCATCGACGTGCCATACCAGCCAATCTGTGCTGCACCAATCCCTGAAGTAATATGATCATAACCGGGCGCAATATCGGTGACTAAAGGACCTAAAGTATAGAAAGGTGCTTCAAAACAATCCTTTAATTCTTTATCCATATTTTCTTTAATCTTTTGCATCGGAACATGTCCGGGGCCTTCGATCATCACTTGTATATCATGCTGCCATGCTATTTTAGTCAATTCACCCAATGTTTCCAATTCAGCAAATTGCGCGGCATCATTAGCATCTGCTAATGCACCCGGACGTAAACCATCCCCTAATGAGAAGGAAACATCGTAAGCCTTCATGATTTCACAGATGTCTTCAAAATGCGTGTAAAGGAAATTTTCCTGATGATGCGCTAAGCACCATTTAGCCAAAATTGAACCCCCGCGTGAGACAATACCTGTGACACGATCGGCGGTCATTGGCACATACTTTAAGCGTACACCTGCATGGATAGTGAAATAGTCCACGCCTTGTTCTGCTTGCTCAATTAAAGTATCACGGAAGATTTCCCATGTGAGGTCTTCGGCTTTACCTTTGACTTTTTCTAAGGCTTGATAAATCGGTACTGTACCAATCGGCATAGGTGAATTACGCAAAATCCATTCGCGCGTTTCATGGATATTTTTACCCGTGGATAAATCCATTAATGTATCGCCACCCCAACGGGCTGACCATGCCATTTTTTCAACTTCTTCTTCAATAGAAGAAGTCACCGCAGAATTACCAATATTAGTATTAATTTTGACGCGGAAATTACGCCCAATAATCACAGGCTCTAATTCAGGGTGATTAATATTGGCGGGAATAATCGCACGACCTCGGGCAATTTCATCCCGTACAAATTCAGGCGTAATCACATCAGGAATGGATGCACCAAAGCTTTCGCCTGCGTGTTGACGTAATAATTTATTATAACGCGGGTCTTCGCGTAACTCTTGTAGACGACAGTTTTCACGAATCGCTACATATTCCATTTCTGGGGTGATAATGCCTTGACGAGCATAGTGCATTTGCGAAACGTTTTTACCTGCTTGAGCCACGCGGGGATTACGAATATGTTCAAAGCGAAGATGAGCCAGCGCAGGACTATTTTGGCGTTCAATACCGTACTCTGAACTTGGACCATCCAGTAACTCGGTATCATTACGATCATCAATCCAGCCATTTCTAATACTCGGAATACCCTTAAGAAGATTAATCTCCACCTCAGGATCAGTAAAAGGCCCCGAGGTATCATAAACAGGAATGACTGGGTTTTCTTCTGTACTAATACTGGCTGCGGTACTCGCCTGTGAAATTTCACGTATTCCCACACGAATATCAGCACGAGAGCCTTGGATATAGACCTTGCGTGAATTAGGAAAAGGCTGGGTAATTTCTTCCGATAATTTTGCGGTGTTTTCTAGAAAAGATTCAGGTATTGCGCTCATTAAGCTTCACTCCATCAAGACAAAGGAATTGAATTCCTCCCCTTATTTGCTAAAGAAAATTGACCACTTGAGCTTACTTTAGCAGTCATTATTGATTATTCGCTATTCAGGCAAGCCCAATAGCGGACGTGCAAGGGTAACCGATCAAGACTACCTCGACAAGCCTGATCAAGATAAAGTATTTCCATTATTTTAAGCCTGTGCCATTTCATCTCTTTTGATCACAATCGGATCGCTATTAATTTCATTAATTCTGGCTTCAATCGCGCGAATTGGGTCAGCCAGTTGCATTTGCTCAGCAATGTTAATAAAGTCATCGATCACGGACTCATCTAAACCCTGCTTTTTCATTTCAGCATAGATTTGATCGCAAATCTGATTTTTTTTATCTCTAAGCTGCTGACGTTCACCATAAAATA
>WFRR01000032.1 GCA_015486375.1 Thiotrichaceae bacterium | reverse complement strand
TGCGTTTTTTGCTCAAAAATCCTATAATGATGACTTCCTAAATAATTTTTTTTCATAACGGGAATTGCTGAGCAATAACAATAATAGGCAAGGGGGTATTATTATCACTACATAATTTAAGTGTAAGGTCTTTTATAACTTTATAATTTTTGATATGGAAGTATTTTATTTTATAAAAATCAATCATTAAGGGTTTATTTTTATATTTCTTACCCAAGAAGTCATTATACCAATTATGAATATATTGATAGATTTTAGTACTTTTTGATACAGCTCTTCCCAAACGGTTGCTTTTAATAGGAAGTATTCTTGAAGTTCTATCTTTTGAAAACTCCAATACTTTAACTTTTCGATTTGTTTGAAACCAAATAAGTTTATTTTTTTTATTACGCTGAATTTCATAATTTCCTCTGGTTTGGTGTGCCAGAATATGCACTAAAACCAATTATAGAATAGTTCTCTAATAGCTCTACTTCTCGTTCCCAATGTAAATCATCAGGATGTAACTGCATATGCCAATAATTCATGTGTCTACGCTCAAGTTATCTTAATATTATTACCGAATTTCATTATGCTATCACATAGTAAAGTTCTAAGTGTTTTTGATAGCAATATTTAATCTGGATAACAAAATGTTAGGTTCTTATCTGACTTAAAACAGGCTATTTATTTGTATTAATAAAGGGAGTTTGATAAATACCCTTTATTAATGTAAATTAAATACACTTTTAAAGTGCATTAATAAGTAAATTTATACTGATCTTATTGTTTATATAGAGGGGTTTATAACTGAAAAATTATCTGCTGATTACAGAAAATAATTTTTTTGTATTAAAACTTGTAACGTATGCAATATTATTAATACTATCTTGGCGTAACTCCGCTAAAGTTTCTGCAATATTGAATAACCATGCAGGCTCATTACGCTGTCCCTGATGTTGCTGGTCGGGCTGATCAGGCGCATCCGTTTCTAATAATAAGGCTTCCAAAGGTAAATTTTTGGCTAAATAACGAATCTTTTTGGCTCGCGGATAAGTCATAACACCACCAAACCCTAGATAAAAGCCTCGTTCAATCAACTGGTGAGCTTGTTGTTCACTGCCCGAAAAACAATGTACGACACCGCGACTACTCGGATATTTTCTTAATATTTTTAAAACAAAATCAAGCGATTTGCGCGAATGAATAATTAAAGGTAGATCAAATTCACACGATAATTGAACTTGTGCTTCAAAGAATTCCATCTGTCGCGGTTTATCTGCATCTTTAATAAAGAAATCCAAACCACATTCACCCACTGCAATGGGTCTGTAATTGCAATATTTGCCGTCCAGCCAATTTCTTAATTGCTGTAAATCATTATCGTGATGTTGTTGCATAAACATAGGATGCAAGCCATAGCTAATATGCAATGGAATTAGATTAAATTGTTGTGCCACCGCTTGCATTGCATCCCATTGTGATGCTTGAATAGCAGGGATAATAATATCGCTGATATTGGCAGATTTTGCCTTAATTAATACTTGCTCACGGTCGGCGTTAAAACAATCGAGATCAAGGTGGCAGTGAGAATCAATCAGTTGCATGGTTGTTTTTTGGATAAGATAGAGTGCTATTAATACGTTGCTATTATCATTATTTTCGATTACAAATAACGATGGCTCGTTTAGGTGCAGGATAGCCTTCACAGGTTAATGAATGGTCATTTGGATCAAGAAAATCCTCTAATGATTCAAAATCCATCCAATCAGTAACCCGTTGTTCTTCAATTGAGGTCGTGGTGACATCAACAATACGAATATTAATAAAGCCGAGGCGTTCTAAGAATCGAACCAGCATTGCCGTTGAGGGTAAGAACCAAACATTACGCATTTTTGCATAGCGTCCTGCGGGAATCAGTGCGGTTTGTTCATCGCCTTCAATCACTAAGGTTTCCAGTACTAACTCTCCTCCTTGACGTAAAAATCCTTTGAGTTCAGCAATATGGTCAATAGGTGAGCGACGGTGGTATAGCACACCCATTGAAAAAACAGTATCAAAGCCTTTAGACTGCATTGCGGGAAGTTCTTCGCTTTTTAAAGGTAACAGATGTACGGGTTGATTATGACCTATATAGTGCTTATACAATTGGAACTGAGTTAAAAAGAACTGACTAGGATCGAGTCCAATCACACATTTAGCCTTTTCAGCTCGCATTCGCCACATATGATAGCCATTACCACAACCGACATCGAGGACATAACGATTATTCAGCGGTTGGATATGCTTTTGAAGGCGTTGCCATTTCCAGTCTGAACGCCATTCGGTATCAATATGAATGCCAAATAATTCATAAGGACCTTTACGCCATGGAATAAGTTGTTTAAGCGTAGAGAGTAATTGATTTTTTTGCTGTTCACTACAGTCTTTTTTATGACCAATCTTTAGTAAATCTCGATCTAAATCAATTTCTGTAGCAGTAATTTCAGGTAGCTCTTCTAGTAATTTTTGCCAGAGTACTCGTTTACCGTGTTGACGATCCGATAGTGCTGTTTCAATAAGCTGTGGTAAGGGTTTGCGCCATGCTTGAATCGGTGAATCAGATAAGTTTTGGTAAAGAGAATCGAAATTAATCATATTTTTCTAAAAAGTTCTGTGTGGTAAATGAGGTGACAGTAGTGTTACTTAATCGCTAATAAAGAAACGAAATTGAAGCTTTGAAACCATTGTGATACATCACTAAATCCTGCTTGTTTTAAGCGTTCAAAGTGAGTCTCTAAACTATCAGGAATCATGACTTGATCCAATGCCGAACGTTTTTGGCTAATTTCTAATTCACTATAACCATTGGCTCGTTTAAATTCATAATGCAGTTTAGTGTACTGATGTTGCTCTGCTTGCTTTGGAAAGCTAAGTTTTTCTGAAAGTACTAATGCGCCCCCTTTCTGCAAACCTGCGTAAACCTTTTTTAATAGTGTTAAACGTTGAGATTCGGGTAAAAACTGTAGGGTAAAATTAATAACAACCAGAGAGGCATTATTGATGTCGATTGTTTCAATATCAGCACAATGAATCACAATATTGGCACTAGGAGCATGACGTTGTAAAACTTTTTCACAACGCTGTGTCATTGCCACAGAATTATCAACGCCAATAAACTGCACACTGCTATCTTGCACCTGTTGACACATAGATAAAGTCGATGCACCTAATGAACAACCCAGATCATAAACATGGCTATTGGGCTGAATATATTGCCGTGCAATCACGCCTAACAAAGCAATCACTGCATCATAACCGGGGACAGAACGACGAATCATATCGGGAAAAACATCTGCGACTGCGTCTGTAAAGGCAAAATCAACCAGTTGATTATGTGGGTTAGCAAACAAAGTATCCTTAGAAGAGTCAGATTCCATCATTGAATCTTTATTAGCAGGATTATTCACCTTGCCATGTCGCATCTGCTGCCAAGCGATCAAACTTAATATTTTCACCTGTGCGTTTAGCTGCATCTGATCCCATAAAATATAGGTATGCGCCAATTAAGGCTTCAGGACGGACAACACTACTCGGATTTTCACCAGGGAAATTAAGTGTACGCATTTGTGTCCGAATCGGTCCTGTATCAATACGATTGACGCGAATAAATTGGGTTTCACTATCATATTCATCCGCTAAAATATCACACATTGCATCTAAACCTGCCTTAGCAACCCCAAATGCACCGAAGTAAGCTTTATTGGATTCATGGCTAGAAAAAATAATGGCAGGATCAGGCGATTTTTCTAATTCAGGTAAACAGGCACGTAATAAAAGATAGTTAGCTTGCATATTGGAATGAATCACTTTTCCCCATAATTCAGGTTCATAATGTTTAAAGGGGGTAAAGGTGGGTAAGTTAGCTGCGTTAATAACCACACCATCCAAACGACCTAAGTTTTCTACTACGGCTTCAACTAATTCTTCATAGTGTCCACCGTGTGCGCCTTCTAAATCTAAAGGATGAATAATGGGTTCAGGATAGCCTGCTGCGACAATTTCATCGTAGACCTTTTCTAATTTTCCAATCGTTTTGCTCAGTAAAATCACAGTTGCCCCAAAACGTGCATAAGATTTAGCTAATACTGCCCCCAAGCCTGAACCAGCACCAGTTACTAAAATAACCCGCTCTTTTAGATAATTATCCTCAGGGACATAATCAAGTAAATCATTACCTATCATTTTGGAGACTCCACTGTATACATCTGACCAATCAAAGTGGTGCAGTGTACCGTTTGTAGTCAGTTCAGTAAAAAAATTATTTCAGTAATTGGCAGGAAGTCTCTGTTATCATCCCCCGCATGATTTTACAGGCCAAGCAAATCGCCTGCCGTCGAGGCGAGCGTTTATTATTTCAACAGGTAAATTTTCAATTGCAATCAGGTGAATTGATGCTAATTGAAGGGCGTAATGGCTGTGGAAAAACCACATTACTGCGAACGTTAGCTATGTTACGTCATGTTGATGAAGGAAAAATTTATTGGAACAGCCAAAGCATTGAAAAAATTGCAGAAGAATATCGGCAGAATCTAACATGGATGGGGCATCATAATGCCTTAAAAGGTGATTTAGATGCGTTAGAAAATCTGCATATTCAGTCTTGTTTGCAAGGCTTAAAATATACTGAAAAACACTATTGGGATGCATTGGAGCAAATCGGTTTATCGGGTTATGAAGATCTACCGACCCAAGTTTTGTCACAAGGACAAAAAAAACGCGCCAGTCTAGCCTTCTTATTACTGTCTCAATCGCCACTGTGGATTTTAGATGAACCCTTTAGTGCTTTAGACGTGAATGCTGTGGACTTATTGCAGTCAATTATGCAGCAACATATTGATAAAGGTGGCATGTTAATTTTAACGACCCATCAAGAAGTAGCGTTAACTTCAGGTGCAAATCGCCTGCGCTTGGATGCTTAACTGTGTGTTCAATCTTAGGAAATAGTCACGATGTTTACAATCTTTAAGACCTTGCTCATTCGCGATTTAACGCTTGCGATGCGACGTAAAACGGATGTACTCAGCGCCTTATTTTTTTTTATTATTGTAATTAGTTTATTCCCGTTAGGTGCAGGAATTGACAAAGCTGTATTACAAAAAATTGCTCCTGATATTGTTTGGGTTGCTGCTTTACTGGCTTCTATGTTGGCGCTGGAACGCTTATTTTCCAGTGATTATGAAGACGGTACATTAGAACAAATGTTAATTAGTTCACAGCCATTAACCGTTATAGTGCTAGCAAAAGTTTTTGCACATTGGTTGTTGACAGGCTTGCCCTTGGTACTGATTGCGCCTTTAGTTGGCTTGCAATATCACTTAGATAACCACGCTATTTTGATTATGGTGTTATCAATTTTATTAGGTACACCCATTTTAAGTTTATTAGGCGCAATTGGTGCAGCGTTAACACTGGGCTTGCGAGGTGGGGGGATTTTAATCGCTGTATTGATTCTTCCCCTTTATATTCCTATATTAATTTATGGTTCTGGTGCAGTTTCTGCCAGTATGATGCAAGGCGAGTCACAAGCCTATTTATTGTTGCTAGGGGCATTTCTGTTGCTGAGTTTGATTTTTACTCCGTGGGCAACAGCGGCTGCATTGAGAATTTCATCGGAATAGATGAGGGTATTTTGAGAAAAATTAAGTTATTTTTAAGTATTGTGTAATAAAATTTGGTCACAACTCATGTAAAAATATTTTTTCAAAATTGTAAAGATTTATAAGTGATTGATTTATTGATTTAAAACAATCTTTTTTAATAAAAAGAGAATTAGAAAGTTGTGAAGATTAATTGGTTTAAATATTCAGCACCTTCCACATTTTATCCCTTAACCCATAAATTAGTGCCTGTATTTGCAGGCTTGGCGTTCTTACTGATAATGGGGGGATTATATTGGGGCTTTTTCCAAACCCCTGATTTATTAACGGATCAAAAACAGTATTACCGTATTTTATATGTACATGTGGGCGCTGCTTGGATGTCAATGTGGCTGTATGCTGTTTTAGTTTTTTGGGCATTAATCGGTTTAATTTTTAATACTCGATTGGCCTATATGCTTGCGGCAGCCACTGCACCTACAGGAGCAATTTTTACCTTTTTGACCCTGTGGACAGGCGCATTTTGGGGAAAGACTTCATGGGGAACATACTGGGATTGGGATCCACGTATGACCACAGAATTGATTTTACTCTTTCTTTATATTGGTTATATGGCATTACAATCTGCCATTGATGATTCTCGCCGCAGTGATCGCGCATCCGCGCTACTAGCCACCGTGGGTTTAGTGTTAATTCCGATAATTTTTTGGTCGGTGAATTGTCCTGATCCGAATCAATGTGCCGCGTTGCATCAGCAATCTTCAATGAGTCAAGTCGAAGGCAATATACGTATTGCTTGGTTAGTAACGGCATTAGGATTTTGGATGTTTGCTTTTATGGTTATTCTTATGCGGGTTAAAAATATTATTTTACAACGTGAACAACACACAACTTGGGTCAAACGGCTAATCTGTAGCAATGAAGGTCAACAATGAGTATCAGTGAATTCTTTTCAATGGGTGGCTTTGGCTACTATGTTTGGATGTCAATGGGTATGGCATTACTACTGATGTTAGGTGAAGTTTTTGTATTAAAGTCTCAACGTAAAGGCTTAATCAAACAGATTAAACGTACGATTCGCAGAGAGAAAACTCGATTATGAAAGCTAGACAAAGACGTATTTTATTCGTTGCACTTGCGGTTATTGCAGTTGGTTTAGCCGCTGCATTGATTACCGTCGCTTTACGTAGCAACCTTAATTATTTTTATACACCGACACAAATTATCGCAGGCGAAGCCCCTGTAGGGGAATTAATGCGTATTGGTGGCATGGTCGAAAAAGGCAGCCTAAACCGTAAGGATGGAGAGTTAGCAGTACAATTTACGGTGACGGATACAAAGGCTCAAACGATTGTACGTTATAACGGTATTTTGCCTGATCTTTTCAAGGAGGGGCAAGGCACAGTGGCTAAAGGTCGTTTACAAAAGGATGGTATTTTCTTGGCTGAAGAAGTATTAGCAAAACACGATGAAAAATATATACCACCAGAAATCGCTGACACCATGAAAGCCATACAGGATGCTAAACAGGAGAAAGCACAATGATTCCAGAAATTGGTCACTTTTCTCTGATTTTAGCCTTCGTGATGGCACTGATATTAGGTGTCTTACCGATGTATGGTGCAGCACGTAATAATGCTAACTATATGGCATTAGCGAAACCTGCGGTGGTTGCACAATGGATATTTGTTGCCATCTCTTTTGCTTGTTTAGTCTATGCGTTTGTCACCAATGACTTTAGTGTTAAATATGTCGTATTAACCTCTAATTCCGCGCTACCGCTGGTGTATAAAGTCTCTGCTGTTTGGGGCGCACATGAAGGTTCTTTATTACTTTGGGTATTGATATTATCCACATGGGCATTAGCAATTGCGATGTTTAGTCGCAGTATTCCTGCGGTGATGTTATCGCGTATTTTAAGCGTCATGGGTTTAATCGCAGTGGGATTTTTACTGTTTGTATTAATGACCTCAAATCCTTTTGATCGCATTCCAATGCAAGCCGATGGACGTGATCTAAATCCACTCTTACAAGATTTTGGTTTAGCCATTCATCCCCCTATGTTGTATATGGGTTATGTTGGTTTTTCAGTTGCTTTTGCCTTTGCTGTTGCGGCAATGATCAGTGGTAAATTAGATGCCGCATGGGCGCGTTGGTCACGTCCGTGGACAAATATTGCTTGGGTCTTTCTTACTATAGGCATCGCACTAGGAAGCTGGTGGGCATATTATGAGCTAGGCTGGGGTGGTTGGTGGTTTTGGGATCCTGTTGAAAATGCTTCCTTATTACCTTGGTTAGTCGGTACAGCTTTGATGCACTCATTAATCGTGACTGAAAAACGAGGCATGTTTAAAGCATGGACGATTCTATTAGCCATTAGTGCCTTCTCTTTAAGTTTATTAGGCACGTTCCTCGTTCGTTCAGGAGTACTAACTTCGGTTCATGCTTTTGCGAGTGATCCCGAACGCGGTTTATTTATTTTAATCTTTTTAATCTTAGTCGTCGGCTCTTCACTAACATTGTTCAGTATGCGAGCCGCTAAACTCTCATCCACAGCCAAATTTGAAACCTTATCGAAAGAAACTGCTTTACTAAGCAATAATATTATATTGGTGGTTATGACCGCTGCTGTCTTATTGGGTACATTGTTTCCGCTGATTAGTGATGCACTGGCGATTGGTAAGATTTCAGTAGGCCCGCCTTATTTCAATATGATTATGGTGCCATTAGCGGTCGTTTTAGTGATTGTGATGGGCTTTGGTTTTGTCTTACGTTGGAAAAGTGATCGTTGGTCACGCTTACAAGGCAAGCTATGGTTACCTTTAATCTTTGCTCTAGTTGCAGCAACTATTTTACCGCTGATTTACGCGCCATCTTTTGATGGTTTGTCTTTTATGGGCTTACTAATGGCAGCTTGGGTTGCCTTTACTGCCTTAATGTGGGTATTACGTCTCAAACGTTCACCCTTTAAAATGTCAGGCACAACATGGGGAGCGATGCTCGCGCATATTGGTTTAGCAATTACCTTTACAGGAATTACTCTTGTCTCTATCTATAATGTTGAAGAAGATATTCGAGTTGAAAAAGGTACAAGTTATAAAGTGAATGAATACCTATTTACCTTTGAAGGCGTGACTGAGGTTGAAGGGCCTAATTATACGGCTTACCAAGGCAAGGTTAAAATCACAGAAAATGGTAAATTAGTGACTGTTTTACAACCTGAAAAACGTATCTATCGCGTTCAAACCATGCCAATGACTGAGGCAGGTATTGATGCAGGTATATTCCGTGATTTATTTGTAGCACTGGGTGAACCACTCGGTGATAAAGGTGCATGGAGTTTACGGATTCAATATAAACCCTTTATTCGTTGGATTTGGCTAGGTGCAATTTTTATGGGTATTGGTGGTTTATTTGCAGCGTTTGATAGGCGTTATCGTCGTTTGAATCGACGCAAAAGAAAATCGACTGTTACCACAATGAAAGGCGTGCAAACATGATTCGTTATATACCGCTGGGAATTTTTGCACTATTAGTTGTTTTATTGTATTTCGGTTTAAGCAATGACCCACGTAAGATTCCTTCGCCGCTAGTGGGTAAACCTGTTCCTGCGTTTAATCTACCGCAGTTATATGATCCGACTAAACGTATTCAGCCTGAAGACTTACGGGGTCAGGTCTGGGTACTGAATGTATGGGCTTCATGGTGTGTATCTTGTCGAGCAGAACATGCTGTTTTAACACAGTTTATTAAAGATAATCAACTTACGGTATTGGGACTAAACTATAAAGATGAATCTCCTGATGCTAAAGTATGGTTGGCACAACACGGTAACCCTTATAAGGTGATTGCAGTTGATTTAGATGGAAGAGTTGGTATTGACTTTGGCGTTTATGGTGTTCCCGAAAGTTTTATTATGGATAAAAAAGGTATTATTCGTTATAAATTTACAGGTCCTATTGACCAAGCAGCCGTGGAAAAGGTCTTAAAACCTATGGTTGATCAACTTCGAGCGGAAAAGGGCTAAAGCCATGCAACGACTTTATTTAATTATTATTAGCTTTTCATTTTTTATGGCTGTACCTGCAATTAATAACCTTGCTTATGCAGGTATTGAGGTACGTTCATTTGAAAAGCCTGAGCAAAAAGCCCTTTATAATCAACTTATCTATGAATTACGTTGTCTGGTTTGTCAAAATGAAAATCTTGCTGCTTCTAATGCAGAGTTAGCAAAAGATTTACGTGATGAAGTTTATAAAATGATCATTGAAAAAAATATGCAAGAAACTGAAATAAAAGATTTTCTTATACAACGCTATGGTGACTTTGTCTTGTATAAACCGCCTGTAAAAAGTTCAACGATACTCTTATGGGCAGGTCCTTTTATTCTATTATTATTAGGCTTTATTGTTTTATTTTTTGTATTACGTCATACCCGTAAACAGGCCAGTAGCACTTTAGGTAGTACACAACGAAATAAAATGAAAAAATTATTAGATACTGATAATCATCAAGATAAGGAAGTGAAATAATGTTTTGGATAATTAGTATTGCTCTCATTGCGTTAGCATTTGCGTTTATTTTACCGCCCTTGTTGCGTCAAACTTCAGTTTTGCAAGATGACCGTCGTGAACAAAATATTAGTATTGCTAAACAACGATTAGCAGAATTAGAAGCAGAATTCAAACAAGGAAATATTGAAGAAATTGCTTATAAAGCTTCACGTTTAGAGTTAGAAGATGCTTTGTATCAAGACTTGCAAGATGAGGAAACACAAACAAATACCCGCAGCAGAAGTGGCGGGTTAGGTCAAAAGAGTAGTGCCATCATCATGACTCTTTTGATTCCTATTTTAGCGATCGGATTGTACTCTCAATGGGGTAGTTTCGAAGCCATCTCTGAGTCAGAAGTCACAGCAGGAGATTTATCAGCCAAGCAACAAAAGCAACTGGCTTCCATTGATAAAATGGTAAAGAGCTTAGAAGATAAGTTAAAATCTGAGCCTAATAATGCTAAAGGTTGGTTTATGTTAGGGCGTACTTATATGGTAATGCGTCGTCATAGTGATGCCGTGCAAGCTTATGAATCTGCTAATAAATATAAGCCTAATGACCCTGAAATTTTATTACCCTTAGCGGATGCTTTAGCAACGATTTCTCAAGGTCGTTTGACAGGTAGACCCGAAAGCTTAATTAAGCAAGCATTACAAGTTGATCCCAATGATATGATGGGTTTGTGGTTAGCGGGTATGGCAGCCGAACAACGGGGGGCTAAGCCTGAAGCAGTCAATCTTTGGAAAAAATTGCAAACAATGCTCGTCCTTGATTCTGAGGACTATAAAGAAGTGACCGCCTTAATTGCGCGTGCCAATGGCACTAATCCAGCGGTGACAGCACCACCTAGCACGATTGCCCAAACACCTATTCCGCCTCCAACAATACCCAGTGCAACCGCTCAAGTTAATGTTCCAGCTCCAGTAGTGCCAAGTGCAGCAGCCCAAGCGAATGTTCTAGCTCCAGTAGTGCCAAGTGCAGTCATTCAAACGCCTAATAATGATGAAGTTGCTAATAAAGGTATTCGAGTGAAAGTCATATTATCAGAAGCACTTAAAGCCTCAGTTAAACCTGATGATACGGTGTTTATTTATGCTAAAGCCGTTACTGGACCACCTATGCCGTTAGCGGCTGCGCGTAAACAGGTTAAGGATTTACCATTGGAATTGACTTTAGATGACAGTATGGCGATGATGCCGCAAATGCGTATTTCTGCTTTTACAGAAGTTAAAGTGGGCGCACGAGTTTCATTAACAGGGCAGCCTCGCGCACAAACAGGCGATTTATTTATTGAATATAGTCCTGTAAAAATGGGTGAAAGCATTGTTCTTGAAATTAATCAAGTAGTTCCGTAGCTCGAAAGTCTCTGCTTTATTATTTATTCAAAAATAAGCAGAGCAAAATTTGAATAGAAAACTATAATAGGGTGAATAAGTTTTCTAGTTAGTACTCCTAATCTAGATTTACAGATAAGTGAACGATTGGTATTAGTATTTTTTATACCTAGGTATAAATTGCCTTCTTGCATTATAAAGACAAATCGTACACAATCCCGCCTGTCTGTAAATAACTACCGAGGAGTACAAATAAATGCTCACCACAAACCCCTTTATCGAGCTTGCGGCACTCATTCCCCCGATTGCAATGCAAACCTATGTCATCTTAATGGTTCTACTTGTTATTGGTGGAACAGTACTGGATCTAATTCACAAGAAAAGTGCTCAGTACTTTTTTGCGAATTCTGAGAAAGCCAAGAAAGCCGCAACACGTTCTGTTAGCAGTGGAGAAAAAGTTTCTCTTGCCGTGAAGACAGTGACCAATGAAGTGTTAACTTCAGCTGAGTTCTCTAACCAGCGTCGTAGACTTTCACATCTTTTCACTATGTATGGCTTTATTATTTTTGTAGCAACGACTGCAATTATGATTTTTGGTTATACAAGCGCTGAATATGTAGGTGCTACAGCAACGTTAGCAACGCCTGCGTTATTGCCTTTATTATGGCATTTGGGTGCATTAATGCTTTGTGTTGGCGGCTATTGGTTCTGGTTCTTCATCCGTGTTGACCTATATGCGGAAGCGAAGCCATGGTATAAACTTGCTCGTGCAGACCTATTCATCGTCTCACTACTAACAACAGCAACATTTGCATTGATCTGGTCAATATTTCAAGCAAGTTCTGGTGTAGCAGCAGGATCAACATTAGTATTCTTATTCTTATTTATCATGTCTAGCACAACATTGTTTGCCAGTGTTTTATGGTCTAAGTTCGCTCATATGTTCTTCAAGCCAGCCGCTGCATTCCAAAAACGTGTGACTAAAGCCGATGGTTCAAGAGAAAATCTACCTCAAGATTTCGACCTAACGGATGCTGGCGTACAAACAAAGTTCCCAGATATTCCTGAGTACATGGGTAAAAACCCACCTAATATGGGACTTGGCATCAAGCGTGAAGCGCCTCGCCATTACTAAAATTTAATTAACTAATTAACTAAAAGAGAGGAATAATATGCCTACTTTTGTATATATGACTCGTTGTGATGGTTGTGGACATTGCGTAGATATCTGCCCATCTGACATTATGCATATCGACGAGACAACTCGTCGTGCTTATAACATTGAACCAAATATGTGTTGGGAGTGCTACTCCTGTGTAAAGGCTTGCCCACATAATGCGATTGATGTCCGTGGTTATGCAGATTTTGCTCCACTTGGACACAGTGTTCGTACCGTTCGTGATGAAGAAAAAGGCACAATTGCTTGGCGCATCAAGTTCCGTAACGGCAAAAAAGATATGGAGCTATTAGCACCTATCACAACTAAGCCTTGGGGCAAGTACATTCCACAGCTTGCAGATGAGTCTGCTCCTAGTCAGGAAATGCGCGATAGCCAGTTATTATTTAACGAGCCTAAATATGTTCGCCTTGATGAAGGTAATTTACATACGCTTGAATCTAACGGTCAAAAATTGAAAGAAGGGGTTTACTACTAATGGGTTACAAAACTATTGTAGAAGATAATATCGATGTCCTAGTCGCAGGTGCTGGTCTCGGTGGTACGGGTGCTGCTTGGGAAGCACGTTATTGGGGTCAAGACAAGAAAATCATTATTGCTGAAAAAGCCAATATTGATCGTTCTGGTGCGGTAGCACAGGGCTTGTACGCGATTAACTGTTATATGGGTACTCGCTTCGGTGAGAACAACCCTGAAGATCACGTTCGTTATGCACGTATGGATCTTATGGGTATGGTTCGTGAAGATCTTGCCTTCGATATGGCACGCCACGTAGATTCGGCTGTTCACCAGTTCGAAGAGTGGGGTCTACCGATCATGCGTAATAGTAAGACAGGTACTTACTTACGTGAAGGTCGCTGGCAGATTATGATTCACGGTGAATCATATAAGCCCATTGTTGCAGAAGCAGCCAAGAAATCAGCTGACAAAGTATTCAACCGTATCTGTGTTACTCATCTATTAATGGATGAAGTAAAAGAGAATCGGGTTGCAGGTGCTGTAGGCTTTAACGTACGTACAGGTAACTACCACGTATTTAAGTCAAAGACGGTTATCGTTGGTGCAGGTGGTGCGTCAAATATCTTTAAACCACGTTCAGTCGGTGAAGGCGCGGGTCGTGTTTGGTACGCACCTTGGTCATCAGGTTCTGCATACGGTCTTATGATCGGCGCAGGCGCGAAAATGACTCAGATGGAAAATCGTATTGTATTAGCACGATTTAAAGATGGTTATGGTCCTGTTGGCGCATACTTCTTACATCTTAAGACATACACTCAAAACTGTAATGGTGAAGAGTATGAGTCCAAGTGGTTCCCAGCACTAACAAAAATGGTGGGTAAGGCATACTTAGATACGGAAAATCAACATTTTTCTCATAAGCCTATTCCTACGTGTTTACGTAACCATGCATTTATTAGTGAAGTTAATGCAGGTCGTGGCCCTATCCACATGGTTACTATGGAAGCCTTCCAAGATCCTCATCTTGAAGAGATTGGTTGGCACAACTTCTTAGGTATGACAGTCGGTCAAGCGGTTCTTTGGGCAGCTACTGACGTAAATCCAAAATATGAGAACCCAGAATTAACAACGTCTGAGCCTTATGTTATGGGTTCTCATGCAACAGGTTGTGGTGCATGGTGTTCAGGTCCTGAAGATGTATCTCCTGATGAGTACTTCTGGGGCTATAACCGTATGACGACGGTTGCAGGTCTGTTTGGTGCAGGTGATGCTGTGGGTGGTACACCACACGCATTCTCTTCTGGTTCTTTCACGGAAGGCCGTTTAGCGGCTAAAGCTGCTTGTAAATATATCGACGATGGAAAAGGCGATGGTATCGTTGTTTCTGATCGACAGCTTGAAGAGTTCAAAGAAATAATCTACAAGCCAATGGAAACTTATACTGTTGGTCGTAATGACATCGTTGCAGGTTCAGTTAATCCAAACTACATCAACCCAAGACAAGGCCTTGATCGTCTACAGAAGATGATGGATGAGTACTGTGGTGGTTTTGGTGTTAACTACATGACTAACGAGAAGCTTCTTCTTATCGGTCTTAAGAAGATGAAAATCTTTGGTGAAGATCTAGAGAAGATTGCGGCTGAAAACATTCACGAATTACTTCGTGCTTGGGAATTAAAGCATCGTTACTTGACTTCTGAAAGTGTATTCCAGCATACGTTATTCCGTAAGGAAACCCGTTGGCCTGGTTACTACTATCGTGGTGATGCAATGAAGCTTGATGATGAAAACTGGCATGTATTGACAGTGTCTCGTCGTGACCCTAAGACAGGTGATTACACGATGGAAAAAGCACCTCTTTATCATTTGGTTGATGAAGAATAAGGATAATAAAAATTTCATAAATTTTTATTTGAATTAAGAAAAAAGACCAACACATTGTTTGTTGGTCTTTTTTTATATATATTTTGATAAGGGATAAGCAATGAATATTATTGACAAAACGGATGAAGAAATATTAGCTGCGGCTAATCCATTCTGGGATGATTTAGTAAAATACTCCAATAATAAGAACTATGGTGCATTTACACGCCACTTTTCTGATGCCATGAAAATGGCTGCCAACGAAATAGAGATTGGTAAACAGTTTGCAAGAAGTGAGCTAACTAAGAATCTATCTTCGGAAAGAGAATACCTTGGTATGATTCGTCGTGGTGAGCATGTAACGGTTCTTTTTAAGCAAACGAATGAACAAATGCCTGGTGAATGGTTAGGTCGATTGGTACTAGGCTATGAAAAAGATGATATTAAAATTTTTGGCGCAACTATTTTCTAATTGATATGACCGAAACGATAAAAAAAGATAAATTGGTTGAAATAACCTACGAAGTGGTTGATAGAAAGACGGGTGATGTTTTTAGCACCATTGAATATCCACTTAATTATGTCCATGGCACTGAAAGTGTTTTAGCACCTGAAGTGACCGCAGAATTGGAAGGTGGTGAAGTCGGTGATGTTATTGAAGTCCCCATTGACTGCGATACCCTATATGGTCCTAGAGATGAATCTTTAGTCTTTACTGATCATATCGATAATGTTCCTGAAGAGTATCGGGAAATAGGTATGACAATCACGATGGAAAATGCAAAGGGTGAGCCTAAAAACTTTATTGTGACTCGATTTGATGATAAGAGCTTAACGATTGATGGCAATAATCCACTCTGTGGCAGAGAAGTGATCTTCAAACTTGAAGTCCTTTCTATTCGTGATGCCAATGAAGAAGAAATTGCACTCGGTGGAAAAGCGGATAACAATCCAGAACTCGAAGATATTCTGAACGCCTAACTAAAAGCAGGAAAATGCTGGGCAATATATAGCACTCCTGCATACGATCACAACTATTTTTGTTGGATTACAGCCTATATCTAACAAACTGATCGAGTCTCCTTGCGTAAGATTATAGGGTTTCTTATTGTAATAAATGATTAAATCCTGTGTATTTAAGGCTTAGCTTGGCGAGTATTTTGCAGTGAATGATAATGCTAACAATAACTATTCGTAAAAATATTTTAATCTTAAAAGCTAAATGAAAATGAAATGCCTAAAAATACATCCTAAATACTTGATTTATTAATATTATTTATAAAAACAATATTGTTTTTATGGCTTTTTCTTTATTTGTGTGTAAATACCTTTACTATCAATATTTTAAAGAAAAATAATAAATGTATTGTTAAAACTTATTACCCCATAAGAGATAGTCATCGTTATGCTGTGTCCCCCAAGGGTGGGATGTCGTATATTAGCAAATTACAATAGACTGATGTCAAAGCTCAGTGGAATGCCTTTTAGGTGATAATCACACTGAATAAAGATATTTATTTATTATGGCTTGCTACTACTGAGCAGGCTGTTGCAAGTCATAGAAATGTTAAATTTGAGGAGAGGCAGGTATGGCGTCTAATAATTACCCTACACCGATGCTTGATGTATTGGAAGATGGTCCTTGGCCAAGTTTTATTACTGGTATTAAGAACCTAAGAGATAATCATCCGGATGAACGTATTCAGAATGTAACCAATGGTCTTTTAGGTCAATTGGAACACTCTTACGAAACCAAGATGGGTTACTGGAAGGGTGGAACAATCTCTGTATTTGGTTATGGCGGTGGTATTATTCCTCGTTTCTCTGAAGTGGGCGATAAGTTCCCAGAGTCAAGAGAATTCCATACTTTGCGTGTACAACCACCCGCAGGAAACTTTTACGATTCAGCCATGCTACGTCAGTTAGCCGATAGCTGGGAAAAGTGGGGTTCAGGTCTACAAACCTTCCACGGTCAAACAGGTAACATTATGTTTATCGGTTCTGACTCAAAAAGCTTCCAACATTTCTTCGATGAAATCAATGATTATGGTTGGGATCTTGGTGGTGCAGGTCCTTGTGTCCGTACAGCAATGTCTTGTATTGGTGGCGCACGCTGTGAAATGTCTAACTGTAATGAGCAAGCGATTCACCGTCACTTAGTGAACAGCTTTACCGATGATGTTCATCGTCCTGCATTACCTTATAAGTTCAAATTTAAAGTATCAGGTTGCCCTAACGATTGCCAAAACGCGATTGAGCGTGCTGATATGGCCGTTATTGGTACATGGCGTGATCATAAAGCGATTAACCAAGATGAGTGGAAAGCCTTTGTTGCTGAGAAGGGTCGTGATTATGTCATTGATAATGTCATTACACGCTGTACTTCAGGTAGCTTATCTTTAGGTGATGATGATTCATTAATTGCTGATGAGACGAACTGTGTTCGCTCTATGCATTGCATGAACGTTGTACCTAAGGCAATTCATCCAGGTGAAGATAAAGGTGTCACTATCCTTATGGGTGGTAAGCGTACACTGAAAATCGGTGATTTGATGGGTATTGTAATTGTACCTTTCATGAAGCTTGAAAATGATGATGACTATGAGCAAATCATTGAACTTGCTGAAGAAGTCATTGACTTCTGGGCAGAAAATGGTCTTGAGCATGAGCGTTGTGGTGAGATGATTGAGCGTATTGGCTTAGTTAACTTCCTTGAAGGTATCGGTGTTGATCCTGATCCAAATATGATCCACCAGCCACGTAACGTTTCTTATGTTCGTATGGATGGTTGGGATGAAGCGGCTGAAGAGTGGTTTGATCGTAAACGCGAAGAGAAAATGGCGAGCTAATCATTACAATATAATTTTTTATATTGAATTAGCGTAAATCATTTTGAATTTATATATCGGAGTAGAGTGATTCTGCTTCGTTGTTAAAGTTTTTAGGAGATAAATATGGCAGCTCCACAAATGCGTGAGCCGATTGAAACGGGCGCACCAGATGGCTTCCAATACATGCATCCAGCAATGCGACGTAACTTTGGTACTTGGGCGTACCATGAAGACGTACAACCGGGTGTAATGGTACACGTTGCTAAATATGGCAGTGATAAAGTTTGGACAATCAAAGCAGGTACTCAGCGTATCCTTGATGTGTTCACACTACGTAAATTAATGGATATTGCAGACGAAAAAGGTGATGGTTTCATTCAATTCACTATTCGCTCTAATATTCAATTCTTTGTTGATAGCGAAGAAAAAGTATTGCCATTAGTGGCAGCACTTGAAGATGCGGGTTTCCCTGTGGGTGGTACACGTAATTCCGTTGCGTCGATTTCACATACACAAGGTTGGTTGCATTGTGATATTCCAGGAACGGATGCATCAGGCGTTGTAAAAGCCATGATGGATGAGTTACTTCCATACTGGAGAGGCTGGGATATGCCTAACCGTGTTCATTTGACTACTTCTTGTTGTCAAATTAACTGTGGTGGTCAAGGTGATATCGCAATTAACGTACAACATACTAAGCCACCTAAGATTGATCACAGTCTAGTCGGTAATGTTTGTGAGCGTCCTTCGGTTGTAGCACGTTGTCCTGTAGCGGCGATTCGTCCTGCAATGGTTGACGGCAAACCTTCTTTGGAAGTTGATGAGAAGAAATGTATCTGTTGTGGTGCATGTTACCCTCCTTGTCCTCCTATGCAGATTAATGACTACGAATACACGCAGTTAGCCATCTGGATTGGTGGTAATCACTCGAATGCTCGTGGTAAGCCTACGTTCCAACGCTTAGTTGCAGCAGGTGTTCCAAACAATCCTCCACGTTGGCCTGAAGCCACAGCGATTGTTAAGAAAATCCTTGATGTCTATAAAGATAGTGCAAGAGATTGGGAGCGGATTAACGAGTGGGTTGAGCGTATCGGTTGGCCTCGCTTCTTTGAACTTACAGGTCTTCCGTTCACTAAATATCATATTGATAACTGGCGTGGCGCACGTGCGAATTTGAATTCTTCAACGCACATTCGTTTCTAAAGTTACTTTATATTGACCTTAGGTAATAGTGGCATCACTATTGCTTAGGTGTTTTAAAGATATTTAATGGATATTTGATATATGAAATATACAGTTATGATAAATGAAGGCCCTTATCAGCATCAATCTGCTGATACTGCACTTCAATTTGTCCGTGCTGCACTGGCAAAAGGACACGAAATTTACCGTGTATTCTTTTACCATGATGGGGTAAATAACGGAACTTGTTTAAGCGTTCCTCCTTCCGATGATCGTCAAATTCAAAAAGAATGGAGCGAATTAGCGAAGGAACACGAGCTTGATTTAGTCATTTGTATTGCAGCGGCACAACGTCGTGGCATTATGGATGAAAGTGAAGCTAAACGCCAAGGTATGGATGCACATAATATTGCAGATGGTTTCCGTATTTCTGGTTTAGGTCAGTTAATTGAAGGCGGTATTCAAGCCGACCGTACCATCGTATTTGGAGATTAGGGAGAGCAGCATGGCGATTAAAAAGTTTATGTATGTAAACCGTAAGGCTCCTTACGGTACAGTCTACGCACTTGAGTCACTAGAAGTTGTATTAATTGCAGCCGCTTTTGATCAAGACGTTAGCCTTGCATTTTTGGATGATGGTGTTTACCAGATTGCCAAAGGTCAAGATACAACAGGGATTGGTCAAAAGAATTTTTCAGCGACTTATCGTGCTTTAGGTGACTATGACATCAATAAGATTTTTGTTGAGCAAGAATCTCTTGATGCCCGTGGTATGACCGCTGATGATTTGATGCCTTTAGTATATGAAGATGAAGATGATGATTGGGCAGAAAAGCCTTCTATTAGCATTGTATCTCGTACTGAAATGGCAGCGATCATGGCAAAACAAGACGTTACGTTTAGCTTTTAATTTAAAAGGAGATTCACATGGCAATGCTACATATTGTAAATAAGTCACCTTTTGAAAGAGTGGCGTTTGAGTCCTGTTTAGGACATGCCTCAGAAGGCGATTCTATTTTAATGATTGAAGATGCAACCGTTGGCGCAGTTGATGGCACGGTATTTTCAGATCTATTAAAAGCAGCAATGGCTGATAAAGCGGTTTACGTACTCGGCGGTGACTTAGCTGCACGCGGTATGAGCGAAGATCGAATTATTGACGGCATTAAAGTTGTTGATTATGCAGGTTTCGTTGATTTAACGGCTGATAATGAAAAAACACAAAGCTGGCTATAAATTATAGTTGAGTTATTAGGACACTTTAATACAAACCTTAAATTGGATTTTTAAAGTCGTCTGAGTAAATTTAATAAAACATGGAGAAATAAAGATGGCTAATCTTTTAATTGATGGAAACGATAGCGGAATTGAATTAGACGAAGAAGGTTACTTAGTTGACCTAAGTAGTTGGACACCTGAAATTGCTAATGCACTAGCTGAAACTGATGAGCCACCTGTTGATTTATCAGAGCAACATTGGGCAATTATTACTTTCTTACGTGAGTATTACGAAGAATACCAAATTGCTCCAGCAGTACGTGTACTGACTAAAGCAGTGGGTAAGAAAATGGGCAGAAAGTACGGAAACTCTAAGTATCTTTACAGCTTATTCCCTTATGGTCCAGGTAAGCAAGCATGTAAGTATGCGGGTCTTCCAAAGCCAACAGGGTGCGTATAATTCATCTGAATTAATACGAATGTAAAGAAGTATTGGGGGTGTTATTGCCCCGAACTTCTTGCAAAATATTTTTAATGCATTTCTTTTCAATTAATTGATTTAAGAGTCTTTTGCAAGAAGAAACTATATTAGGAGTTTAATCAGTGATCTTAGGTACTGTTTTCGGAGTCCTTTTCTGGGTAGCCACATTAGTGTTGGTACTTGGAATTGCGAATAAAGTTCGCATTTACTGGAAAACTCCAGCCCCCCTTAAAATCCCTACGATGCCTGCCCCAGTGACCCAGCGTGGTGTGGTTTGGCGTATGTTTAAAGAAGTCGTATTTTTCCAAAGTTTATTCCGTGCGAGTAAACCAACGTGGTTATTTGCCTTTGTGTTCCATATGTCACTTTGGTTGGTTCTATTCCGTCACGTCCGTTATTTCCAAGACCCTGTTTCTTCCATTGTATTGTTTATGCAGCCATTTGGAAAATATGCAGGTTTTGCAATGATTTTAGGCTTGGCAGGTTTATTAATACGTCGCATCGTGGTTGATCGAGTACGTTATATTTCTGCACCTTCTGATTTCTTGATGTTAGTTTTATTAATAGGCATTGGTGCAACAGGTCTAATGACTAAGTTTGTTGTACATACGGATGTTCTACAAGTAAAAGAATTTTTTCGGGGTTTGATGTTGTTTAATTGGCAGCCTTTACCCAGTGATCCCATTCTTTTAATTCATCTTGCATCGGTGGCTTTCCTAATGTTGATTTTCCCAATTAGTAAGTTATTACATGCACCGGGAATATTCTTTAGTCCATCACGAAATCAAGTTGATAACCCAAGAGAGCAACGTCATTTGGCACCGTGGGCGGCTGACTTAGAAGCACAGGGTAAGATATACCCTGATGATAAGTAAGCGTTGACATCACCTTTGTTTAAGGATTTATAAGAGGCATACACTGTGGCAGATTACGAAATACCCAAGGTAACAGGTGAAACAGGTAAATTAGCTGTACCTGCTGTTGAGCATGACACAATGAAAGGTACAGGGCCTTGGATATCCAAGCCCCACTTTCAAAAGGAAATGCACTTTCCGACTGATTTTGAACAAATCGGAGGCACAACCAAATATACTTTGGTTGATAACTGGAAAGAACGTGCTTTAGATAAACTAGACGATTTGCGTACGCGCTACCGTTCTCTACAAGTTTATTTAGATATCTGTGTTAAATGTGGTGCTTGTACGGATAAGTGTCATTACTTTATCGGTACTGCAGATGCTAAAAACATGCCTGTTGCTCGACAAGATTTATTAAGAAAAGTCTATCGTCGTTACTTTACTTTTGCAGGTAAATACTTCCCAAAATTAGTCGGTGCTGTCGATTTAACTGAAGACGTAGTTGATGATTGGTACAACTATTATCACCAGTGTTCTCAGTGTCGTCGTTGTTCTGTTTTCTGTCCTTATGGTATTGATACCGCAGAAATTTCAATGGCAGCCCGTGAAATCTTAGACCACATTGGTCGCGGTCAAAAATACTGTACTGAGATTATGGGTAAGGTACACAAGATTGGTAATAATCTGGGTTTACCACAAGCTGCATTAGCCGATACCCTAGAAGGTCTTGAAGAAGATGTTGAATGGGAAACAGGTGCGAAAGTTAAGTTTCCTTTAGATAAAAAAGGCGCGGATATACTGTTAATTACGCCTTCAGCCGATTTCTTTGCAGAGCCACATGTTGATGGTTTAATGGGCTATGCCAAAGTTTTCCACCAAGCAGGCTTGGACTGGACACTGAGTTCTTATGCCTCTGAAGGGGCAAACTTCGGTATGTTTATCGGTTCATATGAAAATATGCGTCGTATTGCATTACGGATTCGTAAAGCAGCGCAAGATTTAGGGGTTAAACGAATTGTATTTGGCGAGTGTGGACACGCATGGCGGGTTGCATATTCCTTCTTAAATACACTGGCAGGACCTTTTGATTTTCTTGATCCTAAATATCCTGTGCCTCAGCACGTACTTGAAATTACTTGGCCACTCTTGCAAGCAGGAAAACTCAATATTGATAAGACACGGAATGATGATAAAACATTGACGTTCCATGATTCTTGTAATATTGCCCGTGGAACACGTATGGGTGATAAGCCCGGTGGACAGTTTGATATTCCTCGTAATGTGATCAAAGCAGTTTGTAATAACTACGTCGATATGAATCAAGACACAACCCATGATGCAACTTTCTGCTGTGGTGGTGGTGGTGGTATCTTGACTGATGACTTGATGGAAATTCGAGTGAAAGGTGCAGCACCGAGAATGGAAGCATTAAAGAATGTGACCGAAAATCAAGGTGTGACCCATATGGCAGCAATCTGTGCAATTTGTAAATCCCAGTTTACCAAAGTCATTCCTTATTATGGCTTTACAATGGATCAAATTGTCAGTGTGCATCAATTGGTCAGTAATGCATTGATTTTAGAAGGGCAGCTCGAATATGAAAAAATTGAGCGTGATGAAGACGATTTTTACTAGCATTTTTATACACCCATCAATAGCACTGTAATCGATACAGTGGCTATTGAGCGGGTTTTACGCTGTGTTATATCGCAGTGAATATTTTAATTTTATACACATAATGGTTGAATAATCCATATTGATAAGGATTACGCAGGAGAATAGGCATGGCGACATCAATTGATGATACGAGTTTAGGACATACCTTCCGTCGATACGAAGAAGGAGATGATACATGGGGCAATATGGGCGATCATATTTTCCAAGAAGATACTTCGTATAAATGTCCTACATATATACAGAAAACACCCCCTTGTCAGGGTAGCTGTCCTTCTGGAGAAGATATTCGCGGTTGGTTACAAATCGTGCGTGGAATAGAAAAATCCAACAGTGATATGTCCATGCAGGAATATGCGTTCCGTCGTTCTACGACTGCGAACCCATTCCCTTCTATGATGGGACGTGTTTGTCCTGCACCGTGTGAAGAAGGTTGTAACCGTAATGATGTTGATGACTTTGTTGGTATCAACTCAGTTGAGCAATATATTGGTGATCAAGCGATTGAAGCTAATTTAACTTTTGACGACTCTGCTACGTTAACAGGTAAAAAAGTTGCCATTATTGGTGGTGGTGTTGCTGGAATGGCAGCCGCTTTCCAGTTACGTAAGATGGGACATGTTTCGACTATCTTTGATGATCATCCACAACTGGGTGGTATGGCACGTTATGGTATTCCTGGCTATCGTGTTCCGCGTGATAAGATGGATGCAGAAATCAAACGTATTACTGATATGGATGGTGTTGATGTTCGTCTAAATACCCGTGTTGGTAAAGATGTTGCGGTTGAAGAATTAGAAAAAGATTACGATGCGATTTTATGGGCATTAGGCTGTAAAAACGGTCGTGGTTTATTTGTTGAAAATTGGAATGAAACACCCAATGCAGTGACTGCGGTTGACTTCTTAGAAGCCTTCAACCTTGGTGATATGAAATACACAGCCCCTAAAGTGGTTTGTGTGGGTGGTGGTGATACCTCTATTGATGTGGTATCCGTTTCTCGTCGTATTGGTACATTAGCTAACTACACTGAAAATGGTGAAGATAGCGCAACAGGTACAATCAAACATACAGAAGAGCCTACCAGTAAAGTTGCTTGTGAAGTGACATTAACGGCCGTATTGCCTCGTGATGAAATGATGGCTGCAGAGCATGAAGTGAATGATGCCTTGATTGAAGGTGTCACTATTCTCAATAATGTTATGCCTGCTGAAATCGTACGTAATGATGCAGGTCGTGCTATTGGCTTGAAAGTGGTCGAGTGTACGGTTGATGGTCGTGGTGTTCCTTCTCCTGTTGAAGGCGGAAGAGAAGAAATTATCGAAGCTGACTTAATCGTTTCTGCGATTGGTCAATACGGTGATTTAGACGGTGTTGAAGAGTATGGTAATGACCGTGCTTTAATCGATGCGGATGCTTTCTACCAAGTACCTGGTAAAGATGCTCACTTCGTTGCAGGTGATATTGTTCGCCCTCACTTATTAACGACTGCAATCGGTCAAGCATCTGTTGCGGCTGAAAGTATTGATCACTTCCTCAAAAGTGAAAAGATGAAGCGTCGTCCTAAAGTCGATAAGCATCACTTTGACCTTTTAGATAAGTTGGCTGAAACAGCCCTTACACCGAGTGATTATGAAGAAACGGCTGAAGAAGATTTACGCGGTACAGATAGCTTAAACTTTGCTGTACATAACTTTGATGATCGTTCTGCCCATGAAATTGTGGCTTCCAGTGATCTTTACTTAGGTCACTTTGAGAAAGTTGCCCGTAAATTACGTCAAGAAGAAGTGCCAACTCCTGATCAGGTTATGGGTCACTTTGCAGAGCGTATGTTGCCACTTCCTGAAGAAGAAGTGGTTGAAGAAGCGGAGCGTTGCATGAGTTGTGGCATGTGTTTTGAGTGTGATAACTGCGTTATTTTCTGTCCTCAAGATGCGGTCTTTAAAGTTAAGAAAGATATTTCAACCACAGGTCGTTATGTCGATACGGATTATGATCGTTGTATTGGTTGTCATATCTGTGCAGATGTTTGCCCAACAGGCTACATCGAAATGGGTCTAGGCGGCTAGTTAGCTACCTAATCGGTATTAGAAACACATAGATGGGAGTTGCTATGTTTGGAAAAACCAAATTTATGCTGATGTTAATTGCATTAGCAACCATGCTATACGGCTGTGGAGATGTTGCTCCAGAGCCTGATGAGTCGGTTGCTAAGGCAAAAGCAGAGCATTGTGCAATTTCAGATGATGAAAGTGAAGTACGTAAAAATCACATGAATTATCTGAAGCACAAACGTGATCGAACAGTACATGATGGCATTCGTACTAAAGATCACAGTTTTAAAGAATGTATTAACTGTCATGTACCTAAACTCGAAGGTGAGAATAAGTTACGACATACGGATGAAAAACATTTTTGTTCAACTTGTCATACTTATGTCGGTGTGAAACTTGATTGTTTCGAGTGCCATACCGATCAGCCAGAAGCGCAAGATGCAGCAAAAGCGGAGGGCGTGAAATGAGTAAAATAAGTCATACTGCGGATCAATATCGTCGTAAATTCCTAACAGGAATTGCAGGCGCGGCCGCTGCAATTACCATTGCGCCCGGTGTCCTTTTACGTCAAGTAGAAGCTGCCCCTAAAGCAGCGGATGCAGCCGTAACAGATAGCGTTCGTTGGGGTATGTTAGTCATTACCAGTAAGTTAACCGATGGTGGTGATAAAGTCGTTCAAGCCTGTAAGAAAGAACATGGCTGGGGCGATGAAAAACATTCTAGTACTGAACAGCAGACTCAATGGGTACGCAAAGTTAAGGTGACTGAGAAGTTAACGAAACATAGCTTTGAATTACCTGTGATGTGTCAACATTGTGAAACTGCACCTTGTGAAGATGTTTGCCCAACGGGTGCATCTTTTAAACGTGCCGATGGCATTGTCTTAGTCGATAAACATCTCTGTATTGGTTGTCGCTATTGCATGATGGCTTGTCCTTATAAAGCGCGTAGCTTGGTACATGAAGCTTTACAAGATCAAAAAGCTTATTCACCTCGGGGAATGGGTACGGTTGAATCTTGTAATATGTGTGTACATAGAGTCGATGAGGGTAAAAAGCCTGCTTGTGTTGAAGCAGAGCCGCAAGCAATGATCTTTGGTGATTTGAATGATGCTGATAGTGATATTAGTAAAACCTTGCAGAAATTTGGGGGTAAGCAGATTCGTGCAGACCTTGGCTTAAACACTGGCGTGCGTTATCACGGCATCTAATCGAGAAGGACGATAGAACATGAATACAAAAATCGTGTTTCAAGAAGTAAAAAGTAATGGTGTTGGCTATTGGGGTTTACTGGGTTTTCTAGGATTATTTATTCTAGCAGGCGCAATCGCTTTCTTTACCGCAGAACATTCAGGTCATTACATCACAGGCATGAATAACCAAATTGTGTGGGGTCTACCGCATGTATTTGCAATCGGTTTAGTGGTCGCTGCATCAGGCGCATTAAATATTGGTTCGATGGGAACGGTATTTGGTAAACATATTTATCAACCCCTAGGACGTTTATCTGGCTTATTAGCAATGGCATTGTTAATGGGTGGCTTGATCGTTTTAGTCTTAGATTTAGGTCGGGCTGATCGCTTAATTGTTGCCATGACAAGCTACAACTTTAAGTCTATTTTTGCATGGAATATCATTCTTTATAATGGCTTTATGCTACTCGTTGGTCTTTATATTTGGACAATGATCGACCCTAAAATGAAGTTCCTTTATAAGATTGCAGGAAGTGCAGCCTTTATATGGCGTTTATTACTAACGTTGGGTACAGGTTCTATCTTTGGCTTTATTGTGGCACGTCAGTTTTATGACGCAGCGATTATGGCACCCTTATTTATCGTACTGTCTTTTGCAGTGGGTCTTGCCATGTTCAATCTTGTATTGATGGCAGCCTATACGGGTACAAAACGTCCGATTGGTGATGTGCTTATTAATAAATTACGCTACTTATTAGCCGTATTTATTGGTGGTGTATTTCTATTAGAACTCGCCCGTCACTTAACTAACCTATATGCGACTGAGCATCACGGTATTGAAGCCTTTATTTTAATGGGTGACAATATTTACAGTACGTTATTCTGGTGGGTTCAGATTGGTGTCGGAACAGTGTTACCGCTCTTCCTGATTTTCTGTAGTCGCTTAAAGAATAATCGTAAAGCCTTTGTTGCAGCTTCGGTCTTTGTGATAGTCGGAGCATTTGCTCAGCTTTATGTCATTCTTATTGGTGGTCAAGCCTATCCGTTAGTCCTCTTCCCGAATGCAGAAGTAAGCAGTAGTTTCTTCGATGGAATGGTGAATAGCTATCAACCTTCAATGCTTGAATTAGCCTTAGGTTTAGGTGGAATGGCATTATCACTCGCGATCGTCACCGTAGCCGTTAAGGTATTGCGTTTCTTACCTGTCTCACTTGCAGATAAAGTGGTTGATCCTCATCACTGTAAGTCTTAAATAGAGTTATTTCTAAGAAGTAAGCCTATTAGAAAAAAGCTGACTTTAGTGTCGGCTTTTTTTATGTCTAGCAATTAAGATTCAATCAGTATCAACGACGCGTCGATTCTAAATATTCATCGCTATTTAAGCCGATTCTAGCCGCTTATTTTTGTAGCGGGGCTGACAATGGCGAACATCCTGCCATGCTCAGAATGTATTTGTCAAGATAAAATTAAAAATTAATTTCCCCCTATGATGGTTGTTTGTCGTCTGTTTTTTTGTATTACAGTGAACTGTTTTCTGTCGTTGTCTGTGTGTTGTTGTTTCTTTGTAAACTGTTTTCTGTTTTATTGTAGTTTGTCTGTTGTGTATGCCCCAAAGTGGGTTTTTCTATCTACTTTGGTTAGAAAAACCCACTTTTGATTATATCAAATTGGGTATTAAAACCTGAGTTGGGTCATACCAAAGTGGGTATAAAAACCTAAATTGGGTTATATCAAATTGGGTATTAAAATCTAGCTTGTATCTTAGGAAGATTAAGTTAATGCTATTCTCAATGCACTACTGATTTGCGCACTAACCGAAATCATTCTTTAACTTATTCCTTTTATATTGTTTCAGAACAGCAGGAATAGGGTGTAATTGATTCATGGGAATAGACAAATTATGATCCGTGACAATACGTGCATGTTTACGGCTTAAAGCACGCGGTTCTTTCACACCACAGGAATGAGCAATAATGCCCACCTCGTGTTCGATATTATGAGCATAATCCACCACTCGACCAATTTTAGAGTCTGGAATTAAGCCTTTTTGTAAATGCTTATCATGGGTTGTAATCCCTGTTGGACAAGTATTCTTGTTACATTGCAAAGCTTGAATACAGCCTAATGCAAACATAAAGCCTCGGGCAGAAACACAAAAATCAGCCCCTAAACAAATCGCCCATGCAACATCCGCAGGGGTAATTAATTTTCCAGAAGCAATGACTTTTACTCGATCACGTAAACCATATTCGGTTAATTTATTATCTAACATCGGTAAGCTTTCACGTAGCGGTAAGCCCATATCATCAATCAAAGGTAAAGGCGCTGCCCCCGTCCCACCATCAGCACTATCCACCACAATAAAATCAGGGGCAGAGTCGATGCCTTGCTCTTGAATTTCTGTGAATAAATCATCTAACCACGAAGCGTCACTGATGACGGCTTTAAATCCTGTTGGTTTACCCGTGACATCCCGAATCCGATTAATTAATAACAACAGATCGGAGTTAGAACTGACATCGGTATGGCGATTAGGGCTAATCGCGGCTTCACCCACGGGGATATTACGAATAGCTGCAATTTCTTTACTAACTTTTTCTTTGGGTAAAATACCGCCTTTGCCTGGTTTAGCTCCTTGACTTAACTTTAATTCAAACATCTTCACTTGTGGATGGGCTGCCACTTCACGCAGTAAATCATCATCTAAATTGCCGTCCTGATCACTGACACCATTTTTGGCTGTACCAATCTGAAAAACAATATCGCAATCCCCTTCCAAATGATAAGGCGATAAGCCCCCTTCACCTGTATTCATCCAGATGCCTGCTTTTTTTGCCCCATGCGATAAGGATAAAACTGCAGGTTTGGAAATTGCTCCGTAGCTCATACCCGAAATACAAAAAATGGCTTCAGTGGAATAGGGCATCAGGCAGTCTTTACCAATGGTGGTTTTTAAACTCGGGACAGCATCCTCATCTAAGGTAGGAAAAGGTGAATTAACAAATAATACTGAGCCTCGTTTGCGTAGGTCTTTAGTTGAACCGAATGCAACGGTATTACTGACATTTTTAGCGGCTTTATAAACCCAAGTACGTTGCGCTCGATTAAAAGGCAGTTCTTCACGATCCATTGCAAAGAAATATTGTCGAAAAAACTCGCCGAGATGTTCAAATAAATAACGAAAATGCCCGATAATAGGATAGTTTCTTAAAATTGCTTGTTTCGTTTGGGTGACATCTTTGATGTAAACAATTAATGCAATAATGCCAATAATGCCAATAATAAATATAAATAACGCGGCAGTAAATTCAACGAATGACATGAGAAAGCTCTGAGTGGCAGACATTGTGAAAAATCTCCTTTGTAAAATGATTGTCGTTCTTATTTTCTTAGAACTTTATGAATTCACGCTTTAGTTCTAAATTATTCCGAGTTAAATTTAAACTCTCTTATAGAGAGTAATATAAGTTATTAATATAACCGTTAAATATGTGTAAATTTTTTATAAACTGCTTTAAAAACAAAAAAATACTATATTTATGAAAATATTTTTAAGGTAATGATGACAAATGTTTTGCTATGATTAGCAACCTTTAAATAAGGCAATATTTTAATTATATGAGAATTATTACCGCTAATACCAATGGTATCCGTGCTGCGGCTCGTAAGGGCTTTTTTGAATGGCTAAGTGAGCAAAATGCTGATGTGGTCTGTATCCAAGAAACTAAAGCGCAAGAATGGCAATTAGAAGACCCCATTTTTAAGCCCAAGGGTTATCGCTGCTATTATCATGATGCCGAGAAAAAGGGTTATAGCGGGGTTGCTCTGTATTGTAAACATCAGCCTGATGAGGTAATTGTGGGGATGGGCAAAGATATTTTTGATCGAGAAGGGCGTTATTTAGAGGCTAAATTCGGTCAGCTTAGCGTCGCTTCTTTATATATGCCTTCAGGTTCAGCCAAGCTAGAACGTCAGCAATATAAATTTCAGTGTATGGATTTCTTTATGGATAAAATGCTGGATATGAAAGCCTCTGGACGGGATTATGTGCTATGTGGTGACTGGAATATTGCCCATACGAAAGCCGATATTAAAAACTGGCGCGGTAATCAAAAACGTTCAGGCTTTTTACCTGAAGAACGTGCATGGTTTGATCAACTCTTTGATCAAGAGGGCTTTATTGATGCATTTCGTGAACTAGAACAGGAAGAACACCAATACACTTGGTGGTCAAATCGTGGCAGAGCATGGGACAACAATACTGGCTGGCGGATTGATTACCAAATTTTATCGCCCAGTTTAAAAAACACCGTCACTCATACGCATATTTATAAAGAACAACGCTTTTCGGATCATTCACCGCTGATTATTGATTATGATTACAGCATTGGTCACTACCCATAAGGAGAAAATAATGGCAGAATTTAGCCAAACTCTGTATGCCTAGATGAAAGAGTCAGAAAAGCTGGATGCTATTATTTATAAAAATTTAAAGTTATTGGGGTATAGAAAAACAGTATGATTGAATATAATAAGTTTCAAAAATCACTTAAGCACCTTGAGGTTATGTATGAGCATTATAAAGTTATGGATGATTCTCTTCCAGATTGGTTAAAAGAGGCTGTACCAGAATCTATTATTCAGCGGTTTGAAACCTGTTTTGACTCTATGTGGAAAGTCTTAAAACGCTATCTTTCTGAAGAAATGGGGCTTGCTGAAATACCCAATTCTCCTAAACCTTTGTTAAGAATTGCTAATGAAAATAACTTATTAGATACGGATATAAAAATATGGTTTTATTATTTACAGCTCAGAAATAGTACATCACATGACTATAATGGTGAAAAAGCGAAAAAGGCATTGCAATCAATGGATGATTATATTACCGATGCTATACAACTTTATGAAAAAATAAGTGGTGCAACATGGCATTAAAAAACACGCTTGATATTGATGATGAAGATCAAACAATACTTATTGATTTGCTAAATCAGTATCTCCCTAATACTGAGATTTGGCTTTATGGTTCACGTATAAAAGGCACAAGTCGTCATAATTCTGATTTAGATATGGTGGTTTTTACAGAAGATAATCAAGCAATGGCTGTTTTTTATTTAAAAGAAGCCTTTGACGAAAGTGATTTACCCTTTCGGGTTGATTTATTTACATGGAATAATGTACCTAAATCCTTTCATGAAAATATTAAAGCACAACATATTGTTTTAATTGAAAAATTATAACACTTGTGCGCCATAGTCAGTCTTTCAATGCAATATCAATTCTTTTCTGCTAACCAGTACCATTGTCTTTAAAATATGCCAGAACATCAGGGCTTAAGTATCTAAACCGCACAACTACGGAAGCCTGCAAATATATCATTTCTTTCTTTGCCGTAATAATTGCGCCATGTATTACGGATCATACGAGAACGGCTTGTCCATGCACCGCCTTTTAATACTTTTGTTTTTGAAAATAAAGGTTGAGAGTAATCAGCATACATATCGGCTTCAAAATCAGGGTAAGGCTCGAAAGTATCGCCAGTCCATTCCCATACATTACCTAGCATTTGACGACAACCAAAAGCACTATCACCTGCGGCTAAAGCACTAACATCAATGCTTTCTAGTTGATAACCATCAAGATTGGCATACTCTGTACACGGTTCAGTATTTCCCCAAGGGTAAGTGGTTTTTTCAGTATTATTTGGATTGCCTGAAGCGGCTAATTCCCATTCAGCTTCGGTGGGTAAACGTCGCCCAGCCCAGCGACACCATGCCATTGCTTCATACCAATTAATATGAATAACAGCTGCATTAGTCTGCATGGTTTTCCATTGATCAAAGTGTTTAATTAACCAAGCACCATTCGCATCTTTTTTCCAGTATAAGGGTTGTTTTAAGCCTGATTGTTGTAACCAGTCCCAGCCTTCATTATCCCAATAGTGTTTATTTTGATAACTTCCAGCTTCCACAAAATCTGCATATTCTGCATAGCTCGTGGCGGTTTTTGAGATATTAAAGGCTTCTACCGTAATTTCATGTCCCCACTTTTCATTATCAAAACAAAAGGGCGTATTTTTGTCTGCGCCTAGGCTAAATTGGCTTGTAGGAATATAAGCATCGCCGCTTAATTTTTCTACACTAGCAATAATTTGTGGCTTTCCTGCCTTAAACTGAGGAATAGGATAATTTAAGGTTTTACGCGAATAGGTAAATGCTTCTGTGTGCATATCTTCATGAAAGATGGCGTATTGAATTCGATATTGTTCAATCTCATCAGCTTGCCCACTTTCAAGTAAATCAATTTCTGCTGCTAAAATTCTCTGCATATAGCTCAATACTTCATCCAGTGAAAGCAAGGGCAGATCCCAACGGTCATCATGAGCAATATGAATAGAGTCATACAGTTCATTAGCTCGTGGCAAAATCGAGGCTTGGCTTTCAGGATACTTGGGGTGTTCAATATGGCGTAACACCCAGTATTCATGAAAGTAAGCAGCATGACCAATTTCCCATAATAAGGGATTCACAATATCAAGCCTAGGACCCATCAATTGTTCACTGTCTAATCCCGCAATGAGTTCTAGGGTACGTTGACGCGTATCTTTTAATTGTTCGATCAATATCTGGGTTTGTTGTATCATTTATGCGCTATTCCTATCATTTCATTAACTATCAAATTTGCTCAGCCATGTAATGATGGTAACAAACTGTGCTTATAGAACCATTGACCTATTAGGAGTTTTTCTTGAAAATTATTATTATCACCCCCGCTAATATTAAATCATTATATGGCAATCGGGCGACCGCGACGCGTTGGGCTGCATTTCTAAAAGCGTCTGGACATCATGTTGATATAGCCATGCGCTGGGATGAAAGCTCTTATGATGTGATGATTGCATTACATGCATGGCGTAGTGCAGATTCAATTGCGAAATTCAAGCAACAGTGTCCTAATCAGCCTTTGATTGTTGCAATGACAGGTACGGATTTATATCGATTTATTCACAGTCACCCTGAATCAACTTTACACTCGATTCAAGTCGCAGATAAATTAGTGGTTTTACACGAGCGGGCTTATTTAGAATTACCTAAAGATGTTTGGGATAAAATTAGTATTATTTATCAATCTGCTCAAGCCTTACCTTTTCCAATTAAGCGTAGTCAACGAAGTTTTGATATTTGTGTCGTTGGGCATTTACGCGATGAAAAAGACCCTTTACGCACCGCTTATGCAGTACGTGATTTACCTGAAAGTAGCCGTATTCGTGTTTTGCATTATGGTAAACCACATAACTCCGATTGGGAGAAAAAAGTACGCGACGAAATGCAAATTAACCCTCGTTATCACTGGAAGGGTGAAGTTAAGCACTGGCAAATTCGCCAAGCTTATTCGCGTTGTCATTTGATGGTTTTGTCTTCTAATATGGAAGGCGGCGCAAATGTGATTTCAGAAGCAACCGTAGCAGGATTACCCGTGATTGCATCTGATATACAAGGTTCAATCGGTTTGTTAGGAGATAATTATCTTGGCTATTATCCTGTACAAGATACGCAAGCCTTACGAGATTTATTAATAAAAGCTGAGAGTGATGCTGCATTTATGCAGCAATTACAACAGCAAGTCGATCACAAGGCGAAACAGTTTCAAGCTGAAACA
Organism: Thiotrichaceae bacterium; assembly: GCA_015486375.1. GTDB lineage: Bacteria > Pseudomonadota > Gammaproteobacteria > Thiotrichales > Thiotrichaceae > S015-18. The sequence continues at coordinate 10,455 of WFRR01000032.1, read as the reverse complement.
GAAGCACAACAATGGCAAAATTTATTGCAAATGCTACCTTTAGCCAGTGTATAAGCGTTAAAGTTTATAGAGGGAAATACAACCACATCAATTGCATAACATCTTCTCGCCATACAATCGCAATAAATCCTGCTACTGCCAAGTAAGGCCCAAAAGGAATCGGCTGTGTATTGGGGTCTCGATGAGATAAATAAATCCATATTGTGCCGACAATCGCACCGAAGGTTGCGGCGCTCATAATCACAAAGGGTAGAATTTGCCAACCACCCCACGCGCCTAAGGCGGCTAATAGTTTAAAGTCCCCATATCCCATGCCTTCTTTGCCCGTAATCAAGCGAAAAATATGATACACCGACCATAAGCTTAAATAGCCTGCAACTGCACCAATAACACTGCTTTCTAAATCAATAAAGACCGTATTAAAATTAATAATAATGCCTAACCATAAAAGCGGATAGGTCAGATTATCGGGTAATAATAAGGTTTTGGCATCAATCATAAATAATACGATTAATGTCCAAAGTAGGACTAAACTCGCGGCAAGTTCTAAGCTATAGCCAAATTGCCACGCTAGCAGCATCGATAAAAGCGTCGTGACAATTTCTATAATAGGATATTCAATTGAAATCTTTTTATGACAAGCGGAACATCGACCTTTTAGGAGTAGATAACTCAAGATGGGAATATTTTCTAAAGCTGTAATGGAATGCCCACAGTGTGGACAGTGAGAGCTAGGCAAAAGTAAGTTAAACATTTGTCCATCATCAATATGTGAGGAGGTTTTTTCTAATATCATCTGGCAATCTCGTTTCCATGCCCGTTTCAGCATTAGAGGAATACGATAAATAACCGCATTTAAAAAACTACCAATCAGTAATGAAAAAACACCCACAATCATAATTAATATATGGTGGTTTGATTCCAGTAAAATTAAAATATCCATCGATCTAAATTGCTTCTCCCAGCTTAAATATCGGCAAATACATGGCAATCACTAATGCACCCACCAACCCTCCAATTAGGAGCATAATCAGTGGCTCAATTTGTTTTACCAAGCTTTCAGTTAAATTATCGACATAATCTTCATAATAATTAGCAACGCGTGCCAACATCTCATCAACACGTCCCGACTCTTCCCCTACTTTAGTCATTTGTATCACCATATTGGGGAATAGCTGTTGATTTTGCATGGCAGAAAAAAGAGGCAAACCCTGTGAAATATCTTGTTTGATATTTAACGTTGCTTGTTTATAAATTTGATTACCTGTACTGCCTGCAACAGAGTCCATAGCTTCTACTAAAGGTACACCTGCTGCAAACATAATCGACAAAGTGCGAGAAAAACGGGCGATGGCAGAAAATTGACTAATTTTGCCAATTAAAGGCAGTTTAAGCAGTACACGATCTAGCCAATATTGAAGTCCTTTAAAACGATGTTTTGCCCATAAAAATACATAGCCTGACACAGCTAAGCTCAAGACTAATTTCCACCATGAGTTTTGTAACCAATCGGATAGATCAATCAATAATAAAGTAAACGCAGGTAACTGAGCATTTAAGTTACTAAATACTTGTTTAAACTGTGGAATCACAAAAATTAACATTAAGCCAAAAATAATACTGGTCGCAGAGAGGACAAATAGAGGATAAAGCATAGATTTTTTAACTTTGGCTTTAAGGGCTTGAATCTTTTCTTGATAATTGGCTAATTCATTCAGCATATTTTCCAATGTGCCTGCATATTCACCTGCGGTAACAAGGCTAACAAATAAGTCATCAAAATATTTAGGTTGTTGTTGAATGGCTTTGGCAAGACTACTGCCTTCTTCAATATCTTGTTTAATCTCCTTAACAAGATGAGATAAAGACGGATTTTCATAGCCCTTTGCAATGGAATCCAACGCTTGCACAATCGGAATACCCGCTTCTAACATAATCGTAAGCTGACGAGAAAATTGGGCAATCTCTGTCGCGGTAATTTTAGGTTTAAATAACGGTCGAGGTTTTTTACGGATAGAGTGAGTAGTAATGCCTTCACGACGTAAATTAATTCGTACAAGCTGTGCATTAGCAGCTTGACGCTCACCCCGAATTTTTACGCCCTGTTGATTGATACCAACCCAAACAAAATAGGACTCTTTTCTACGCTGATCAGTCATAGTTTATGTGTGGGTCACACGATCAATTTCTTCAATACTGGTAATGCCTTCACGGACTTTATTCAAACCTGCTTCATGTAAATTAAGAATGGCTTCACGATGCGCTTGTTGTTCTAAATTGAGTGCATTACCGCCTGACATAATAATTTGTCGCATCGCATCAGAAATAGGCATAACTTGATAAATTCCTACACGACCTTTATAGCCTTTAGAACATTGGGAACAACCTACCGCTTGATAAACTTTTAGGGTTTCTACTTCCGTTTTGTGAAAACCGTGATAGAGCAATGCTTCACTATCAATATGAGTTTCTTGTTTACAAGTACATAAGCGGCGTACTAAGCGTTGTGCAATTACTAAACTAACGGAAGAGGCAATATTAAAGGCAGGAATGCCAATATTGGCTAAACGAGTTAAGGTTTCAGGTGCGCTATTGGTATGTAATGTTGAGAGTACCAGATGCCCTGTTTGTGCGGCTTTTAAAGCTATTTCGGCTGTTTCCATATCACGAATCTCACCTAACATAATCACATCAGGGTCTTGACGTAAAAATGCTTTTAAGGCGGTAGCAAAATTTAGACCCACTTTAGGGTTAATATTGACTTGATTAATGCCTGCTAACTGAATTTCAATCGGATCTTCAACGGTAGCGATATTGCGTTCAGGTTGATTGAGGATACTTAAACCTGAGTACAAGGTGACCGTTTTACCACTTCCCGTGGGTCCTGTGACCAGAATCATGCCTTCAGGTTTTTTTAACGCCTGTAGATAGGTGGCTTTTTGCTGTTCTGTAAAGCCGAGTTGATCAATACTTATCTGTACATTAGCCGCATCCAATAAACGTAACACCACTTTTTCACCGTATAAGGTGGGTAAAGTGTTCATCCGAAAATCCATTTTTTTACGGCTATTTTTATATAAAAAATGAATATTTCCATCTTGTGGAATACGACGTTCTGAGCTATTTAAACGCGCTAAGACTTTTAAACGAGAAATTAATTGTGTGGCTATCTTTTTAGGGGGAGTAGCAACAACGGTTAAAATACCGTCCATGCGATAGCGAATTCGAAAAATATTTTCATAAGACTCGATATGAATATCAGAAACTTGATATTGAATTGCGTGTTTTAGCATGTAATGCACAAACTGAGAAATAGCATCGCTTTCTTGTTCAAAACGTTTTAAGACTTCAATATTCAATAGATAAGGTTGTTGATAGGTGTCTGGTGCAATACGTAATCCGCCTCTATCGCGTTTTAATTTTTGCTCTTGTTTACGTTGTACAAAATAGTGCTGTAATTGACTATAAGGCACAATAACAGGTGTGGGGTTTAGACCTGTTTGCGTTCGTATTTCTTCCAAACGATCAAGCTTGTCTGGATCAGCTAAAGCTACACTGAGATGATTCATTTGTTGTCTTAGTGGTAATAGTTGTAAGTCTAATAACTGTTCAATACTTAATAACGATCTTACAGAATGTTCAACCTGAATATCCATTACGGGGAATTGATACAGTTGGGCAAAAGCATGGCTAATGTCTATGTCATTTAGTAAGTGTTTATGCAATAACAACGCCAATAAAGCGGTTTTTTCTTCTAGAGCTTGCTGAGCTAACTTATACATTAGGCTTGCATTTAGGTTTTTCTCAAGCATAAGTTGCTGGACAATGGGGGATAGATTTATCTGTACATTCAACATATTAGTTATACCTATATCAGTATAAAATTTAACTATAAGATTAACACGAGATGACTGGGTCAATACGTTTAAAGTTTCCACATTAAAATACTATAAACTTCCTACAAGCTGAATGTTACTATCACGGTAAATGATTCAACTCCATTTGAAAAAATAAATATTAAAAGTGCTATATATCCCTAACACCATAATGAGAACAAAGCATGAGTGCCGAATTACTAATTAATATTACCCCTCAAGAAACACGGGTTGCACTGCTAGAAAATGGCATTTTGCAAGAATTGCAAATTGAGCGTGAAAATAGAAAAGGGATTGTTGGCAGAATTTATAAAGGTCGTGTTGTTCGGGTTTTACCTGGAATGGAAGCCGCTTTTGTAGATATTGGCTTAGAAAAGGCAGCTTTTTTGCATGTCTCTGATGTAATGCCACCTTCCTCAGAAGAAAAATTTAGTATTGAAAATTTGCTTTATGAAGGTAAAAATTTATTAGTTCAAGTGATTAAAGATCCACTCGGTTCTAAAGGTGCACGAATTACCTCGTATTTAACGATTCCTTCTCGTTATATTGTTTTAATGCCTGATAGTCAAAATATTGGTATTTCTAGTAAAATTACCGATGCTGAAGAACGAGATCGTTTAAAAAATCTAGTGGCTGATTTTTGTAAAAAATCGAATAAAAAATTTGGTTATATTATTCGTACCGCAGCAGAAGGCGTTAGTGATGATGTGTTATTACGTGACGTGCTGTTTTTATGTAAAGTGTGGAGCTGCGTAATGGAATCTGTTGATGTGGCTGAAACTAGCTCCTTAATCTACTCTGATTTACCCTTAGTTCATCGCGTTATTCGTGACATGGTGGGCGAAGTATTAGAAAAAATTCATATTGATTCACGCGAAACAGCGAAACGGGTTAAACAATTTTGTGTTTCTTATATTCCTGAATTAGCCGATTGCGTTACACATTACCCTGGCGAACGTCCTATTTTTGATTTACATAATGTTGAAGATGAAATTCAAAAAGCCTTAGAGAAAAAGGTGATGTTGAAGTCAGGTGGCTATTTGATTATTGATCAAACCGAAGCCATGACCACGATTGATGTTAATACAGGTGGTTTTGTCGGACATCGTAATTTAGAAGAGACAATATTCAAAACGAATTTAGAAGCGGCTCATGCGATTGCACGTCAACTGCGTTTACGTAATTTAGGCGGTATTATTATCCTTGATTTCATTGATATGGAAACTAAAGAACATCGTAAACAAGTTGTTACAGCACTGGAAAATTCTTTAGAAAAAGACCATGCAAAAACTTATATCAGTACCTTATCTTCGCTGGGTTTGGTAGAAATGACTCGCAAACGTACCCGCGAAAGTTTAGAACATATCTTATGTGAAACCTGTCCCACCTGTAATGGACAAGGTTATGTTAAAACCGCTGAAACTGTTTGTTATGAGATTTTTAGAGAATTATTACGTGAATCGCGTCAATTTGATTCCAAAGGCTTATTAGTGCTGGCTTCTCAGGAAGTGGTAGATTTAATTATTGATGAAGAAGCCGATGCACTATTGGAGCTAGAAACCTTTATTAATAAACCGATTCGTTTTCAGGCAGAGTTATTGTATTCACAAGAAAACTTCGATGTGGTTTTAGTCTAGTTCTGGTCTAATTCATCCAATTTTTCTAAAATGGATAAGACTAACCTCTTACCGTCTTCACCCATACCACGAGATAAAATTTTCATATCTCGTTCACCGTCAATAAGGCGTTTCATAATACTACTTAAACGCGCCATATCTCCGCCTGCTTTACGCATTTGATCCGCCATTCCTCCGAGCATAATTTTGCTTTGAGCATCGCCTTGGGCTGCCATATAGACAATTTGTGCAATGGCAGGGGCGGCATCACCTGCATCCGACTGTTGATTAGGATTAGGCAAACTATTAGGGTTTTGAATACCTTGTAACACCGCCATAATAATAATACGGTCTTCTTCATCGAGAGGGGAAAGTAAAGAACGTGTAGAACGCTCTCCTGCCATGATTGCTCGGATCGCTTTACCTAAAGCTCTCCAGCCATTTTTTTCCGTTGCGGCTAATACCGTATCCAACTGTGGACGTAAACTGGAGTTTTGAGTCGCTTGTGCAATCAGTACAATCATTGCAGCATGGGATTGGATAATTTGTTGCTGTTTAGCAGGAAGTTGCTTTGCCATAAATAAAAAATCTCAAAATTCAATCAATCATCAAGTGTAATCATATTACCTGATGATATAAAAGTGCTAATCATACTAAAAGTATTGAGTACTTAAAAACAAGCGGGATTAATTCCTAATATATAGCGTTTAACAATTTGTACATCAGCTGCAGCCTTAGCCCCTTTAAAACCTGTAAATTGTTGTGCATTGATATATTGTTTCGCAAAGGCTGTATATTCTCTCGCCAATGGACGATAAGACCAATGCCATTTCTCTTCTTCATAGCCTGTTCGGGCTGTTTGAGTTTTAGAAGTATATACTTGGCAAAAACCATAGTTAGCGGCATTGTTTTGTAACCACTGATAAAGCTTTAGACCTTTACCTGTTGAGAACCAACTATTTTCAAACGAATTTAAATCAATATCGGTTCCCCAGTGATGGCGTGAACTACCGGGCATGGAGCTATAACGTAAAATAGTCTTAGCTCGTTGCACAGGATTAGGCTGTGTCTTAGCTAAATTTTGACCTGATACTTTCGTTTGTCCTGTCCATTTACGCTCCCAAATACCTTTTTGATAATTAAAATTACGACTTGCAGAACGAATTTGCAGTTGAACACCCGCTTTTGCAGCATCCGCATGCATATTTTTAAAAGCTTGATAAGCTGATTTTTGTAAATATAAACCGTTACGATTTGCATATTTAGCCGCAATAGGCACAAAATTAGGATGTGATTTAGGTTCAAATTTTCCCATCACAAAATTTGTATCAATAGGCGTACTTTGGTTCTTCGGGCTGTTATCTGCAATGAGTACAGGTGCAGGTTTAGCATGGTCGTGATCATCATCATATGCAATCGCTGTGGAGGCAGTTAAACTTATTATGCAGAGCATTAGTCCTGTGTTTAAAAATTTCATACGTCTGTTCCTTTTTCTAGTAGTACTACAACATGTGCAGCAATGCCTTCTTTGCGTCCAGTAAAGCCAAGTTTTTCGGTTGTTGTGGCTTTAACACTGACTTGATTTTTATTACAACCTAGATCTTGGGCAAGATTACGGCGCATTTGTTCAATATGAGGTGACATCTTCGGAGTTTGCACCACCAAGGTACAATCTAAATTAACAAGTTGATAGCTCTCTGATTGGATTAACTGTTTAACTTTACGTAATAAAATACGACTATCAATATTTTCAAATTGTGCTGACGTATCGGGAAAATGTTTACCAATATCACCCAAGGCTAATGCTCCGAGTAAGGCATCACATAAGGCATGAATTAACACATCACCATCAGAATGTGCTTTTAAGCCGTGTGAATGAGGAATCTTTACCCCACCTAAAACAATTTGATTGCCTGTAGTGAAAGCATGTACATCATAACCGTGACCAATACGCATTACGTTTTGTCCTTGTGGGAAAGAAAGAATTCTGCCAAGGGTAAATCACTCGGATGAGTAATTTTAATATTATTGGCATTTCCCATAATTAATCGGGGTGATAAGCCTTGATATTCCATTGCGGAAGCATCATCTGTAATCGTAATTTGCTTATCCAAAGCGGATTGCAAAGCAGAACGCAATGTTGCTAAGGGAAACATTTGTGGGGTTAACGCATGATATAAATGCTCGCGGGATTCAGTCTGGGCAATACGTTGGAATTCTGAATTTTTTGTATAAGCCCGTTTCATGGTGTCTTTAACAGGTGCGGCAAGAATTCCACCCACGGGATCATGTATTGATTCACTGAGTAACAATTCAATATCTTCTGAAGATAAACAAGGTCGAGCGGCATCATGCACCATCACCCAATGATTATTGCGAGTATCTAAATGATCGTTTAAATAATTAAGCGCATTTAAAACAGAATCACTTCTCTCTGAACCACCCTCTACCGTATAAATGGGCTTTTGTTTGGAGATAGATAATGTTTCCCAATAAGGGTCGTCCTGACTTAATGCAATAATAATACCCATAATTTTAGGCTGTTGAAGAAAGCAGTCTAAGGTATGTTCCAATACCGTTTTACCTAATAAAGGCAGATATTGCTTAGGACGATCGGCTTGCATTCGCTTGCCTACCCCTGCTGCTGGAATAACCACCCAAATTTCTGCTTGATCAATAGCATTCTCCACACCATTATTGAGATTTTGCATGGGCTTGCTTCCTGTTCACTTCTTTCTCTAAAATGACTTGGTAAAATGTTTCGCCTTTGCGAATCATGCCTAATTCATCACGGGCATATTCTTCGATAACATCCCCATTCGCCTGTAAGTCTTTAAGTTCTGCGGATAAACGTTTATTTTTTGTGATTTGTTTTTCATTGGCTTCTTCCTGTTGCTTAATTTTCTTTTCTAAATACCAAACATCAGGATAGCTGCCCTGACCGATCCAGAGACGAGAAAAAAGTGTAATTAATAAAAAACTAAAGATAATAAGGAGTAGCTTCATTGTTATTGGAGTGATGATTCAGCTTAATAGTGAACTAATCATAGCGTATTTTCACTGATATTATCAGCCAACTTCCTAGCAGATGAGTGAAAGCAGTTTTTATACATTAGTAAGGACTGTCGCGTTAATATAGGCGCAAATTTTACTGTTTAGGGTCAAGTATTTTGTCGCAACAACTTAATTTACATATTCAGCCTTTAGAAACTCAGAGTACAACGCTGCCTTTTGCGGAGCGAATATTCATCTGGTTTGATCAGCACGGTCGTAAAAATTTACCTTGGCAAGAAAATCGTTCGGCTTATCGGGTTTGGATTTCTGAAATTATGTTGCAACAAACACAGGTTAATACGGTGATTCCCTATTTTCTTAAGTTTATGCAAACTTTCCCTAGCTTAGAAAGTTTAGCCAATGCAGAACAAGATGAAGTATTAAAGCATTGGTCAGGGCTGGGGTATTACGCCCGAGCCAGAAATTTACATAAAGCTGCCCAAACCATCCGAGATCAACACGAAGGTATTTTTCCTGATGATTTAGAGGCTGTTATTGCTTTATCAGGGATTGGAAAATCAACGGCAGGGGCAATTCTATCCATTGCTTATCAACAAAAACATGCCATTTTAGACGGTAATGTAAAACGGGTATTAGCGCGTTATTACCAAGTTGAAGGCTGGACGGGTTCTAGCGCAGTACAAAAACAACTTTGGGAATATGCAGAAAGGCTATTACCACAACAACAGCCTACACAGCGTCATGCAGATTATACGCAAGCGATGATGGATTTAGGTGCAACGTTATGTACACGCAGTAAGCCCGATTGCCCAGTTTGCCCTTTGTGTAGTGATTGCCAAGTATTCCGCACAGGACAAGTGCAAAACTATCCACAAGCTAAACCCAAAAAGAAAATCCCCGAACGAAATACCATTATGTTGATACTACAAAATAAGGCAGGTGATGTGTTACTTGAAAAACGCCCATCAGTCGGTATTTGGGGCGGATTATGGAGTTTTCCACAATTTGAACAGGAATCTCAAGCGGGTGAGTGGTTACTAGACTATTATGCTATAGCACTAGAGCAAGCCAGCTTATTGCCAGAACGAATGCACACCTTTAGCCATTTTCATCTTCGTATTCACCCGTATTTAGTCCAAATAGAGACAGTGCCATCAAGGATAATGGAAGCAAATCATCAGCTCTGGTATAACACTCACACAGAATTTTCGGGTGGGCTTGCCGCGCCGATTAGTTACTTATTAAATACTCTTAAAAGGAAAAATACCTCATGAGCAGAATGGTCAATTGTGTCTTACTCAAACGTGAAGCAGAAGGTTTAGAACGTCTTACTTACCCCGGTGATTTAGGTCAGCGTATTTTTGATAATGTCTCGCAAGAAGCATGGCAAAACTGGGTTAAGCAACAAACCATTCTAATGAATGAATACCGTTTAAGCCCGATTAATCCTAAAGATCGCACGTTTTTAGAAGAAGAAATGGATAAGTTCTTCTTTGGCTCAGGTGCGAGCAAGATTGATAATTTCGTACCGAATAGCTAGACTGATTTATCAATAGTGACGCTAAACATTCTGAGTCATTAAATCCCGAATAGCATATTCACTTTGTTTGAGGGTTGAGCAGAGTTCTTGCCAAAAATCCATTTGGTCTTGATCTTCAATGTATTGCTCGACGCTCATATGATTGGCTTGGGCTTCGGTTTGGAAATACTCTAAGTAGTGCTGTTTATTCAAATCAGCCGTATGACGAACCGTCTCTAACTCCCCAAAACAACGATCAAACTCATGTTGTTGTGGGGTTTTATCGCCTCTGGCGCGGGCAATTAAGGTTTCCGTGTCTTCAATATCGAGTTCACCCGTCTGTAATCGTTGCACTAAATGAGCAAAATCGACAATGGGATTTTGTAAAGACTGATTCGGATTACTCAATTGTGCGCTAAATATATCTAAT
>WFRR01000031.1 GCA_015486375.1 Thiotrichaceae bacterium | reverse complement strand
GCAACAACCGCATCAGGGCAAGAAATCATCGCAACCCATACAATTATTGACGATGATGCACAATTAAACAGTCTTGTCACACAGGCTCGTTTATCGGGTATAAACGAGGCTGAAGTACTGACAGAAATTTTTTAAATAATACTGATTTAAGCTAAGCTTATACCGAGTATATATCGTATTCATCGATGGCTTGTATAGGCTTTTTCACCAAGCTATTATCTGATTTCAAATTTAAGCGTTCGGCTTTATTATCAATACAATATTGCAGACCAATACGGTAACAAGTATTGGCATTATCTATTTCCCCAATTTGTTGCAGTAGTTGTGCTAACTCCAGATAGGCTGCGGTATTGGGCTTCATATTAAGACTGTTTTCATAGAAACTTTTGGCTTTACCCCACAGTTTTTTCTGAGCATTTAAGCGTGCCAACGTTAATAATAGGGTCGGATTTTCAGAATGTGAACTCAGCCATTGTTTGGCTTTATCCCCTTCTGCAACAGGATCCGTGTGCGGTAGTTTTCCATATAGTTCAACTAAACGCTCATCCCATGAGTCATTGATTTTAGTCACTAATATTTGGCTGGCTAATTGACCTGCGCCTGCACTGTGCAGCGACTCTGCATACAACAATACAGCATCACTGCGTTTACGGACGTTACTGGGTAATTTTTTCCATGCTGTTTGGATTTTATTGATTTGACCTTCATTCGCATATTGATCGAATAAGCCTTTAATTGCCGCAATTTTAAGTTTTTTAATATCGGCTTCTTTCAGTGCCTTTTGTTTTAACAATATAGGCATCAGCTCAAATAAGGCAGCCCAGTTTTTTTGTTTATAGTAAACCTTGGCTAAGAGCTTAGTGATATGGGGATGATTGGGAGATAAATCATATAAGCGCAATAAAGTGGCTTGTGCTTGCGCGACTTGCTGACTGTCCATTTGCATTTCTGCTTGTGAAACACTGACCACAATATCGGCTTTATTATCTAAATCAATCGCTTGTTTTAGGAGTTCATCCCGTCGTTCATAGGCTTCCTGTAAATGGGCTGCTCGGGCTGCCATGAGGTAATTGGTCACTGGCGTTTCATTATAGTTAGCATTATTAAGTAAACGTTTCTCTGCTTTTTTCCAGTGTCCTTCAGCAAAGAGGAGTAAACCTTGAATTAATTCTTTACCTGCTTTATTGCGTCTGCGACGTTTATTCATCTGTTGTAGACGACTACGAATACTAAAGAAATAAATTAGAACCCGTAAAATGACATAGAAAGTTAAAAAACTCGCCACACTGACTAAGAGTAATAGAGAGGTTTTGATTTCAATTGACCATGCATTAAAGGTAATCACTGTCACACCCGTTGCTTGCAAGATTGAGTAGACTAATCCTGTCAAGATGATGGCGATTAAGGTCGTAAAGACAAGATAACGAATCATTTTTTATCCTTATTAGAAGAGAGTGGTTGTGTCAATAATGCAGACTCTAGTTGCTCAAGTGATAATAGAATATTAGGCTTCTCTGGAGAGAGTTGGTATTGATCCCATGCCTGCAAAGTCGTTAATAGAGTAGCTAAGCGTTCTTTAGGGTAATACTGTTGCAATGTTTGAATAATTAACTGTATTTGCTGGTGATAAGCTTTATCCTGCCGTTGTAAGGCTAATAAACGTAAGGTCTCGAAGCGTAATTGTACGAGTTGATAGAGCTGTTGGCGGCTATCAGCATCAAGACCATTACGAATCGGTTTACTGTGTTTCTGAATCACGACGGCTTGATTAAACCCCTCATAGGCTTGGCGTTTTATATCAGCCCAAAGTGAGTTACCCGTAATGGTTTGAGTGGATTCCTTGGGAACATCCAAGCTAATTTGTTCTACCGTTTGACCGTCATCAATATTGGCAGGTAAGGGTTCAAGTTGAATCATCACGGCGGTAATTTGCTGTGAAATTTCACCAATATTAGCAAGGGGATAATTATCTAAAGTAACAATATCTTTGCTTATTTGTTGTCGAACAGGCAAATAATGGGGTGAACTCAAACGTAATAAACTTTTATCTGCCGCTTTTAAGGCCGCAATCGCTGCTTTAGGATCTTGATCAAGGTGTAGTTTTCGGCTTGCCATGCGAATTAAAAATTCTACTTCGGATAACAACCAGTCTTTATCGGTAGAAGGTTTGGCATTGTGTTGTACTTTGGCTTGTATCCGAGTAATTTCAGCCATTTGTGACTGAATCGTTTCTGAGTAGCCTTGACTTTGCTGTGCATATTTTTGTGTCTGTGCCAAGGCACTGGATGTTTTGTCATATAACACATCGGTTTCTTGTCTTAATTCTTTCCGAAGTGCTTCAAGCTGTTGCTTAGAAGGCACATTGTTCACGGTTGTTTGAATAATTTCAATATCCGCTTTGTTTTGTTTCGCTTTATCATGAATACGCAACCAATTTTTATAACCCGCAGCAATACCCACCGCTGTGAATAGAAGTGCCATCCATGCAATAAATAAAGTAAACCACGCTTTGCGGTGTTTTCTGGTTTTGTTTTCAGTATCCACACTGTTTTTTTCATCGACTGCGCGTGGCAGTTCGGGCAAGTCTGAATTCATTTATTTAACTCCTGTTGTACCCAATTTTCTAATGCGCTAAAAACGGTCTCATCACTGGGATTATTTGCCATGATTATCTTACCTTGATGTCCTAATTGATTAGCTGCCTGTTGCATACGTGGACTACCGAGTAAGAGTGGAATATGTTTAATCCAATTATCCTTTGTCATATTGTAGAGATTATATAGACCTTCGCTGCTTGTTATTACAACTATATCAAGAAGCTGCTGTTGCCATTGTTGTTTTAGATTTTCTAACGTTTGGGAGGGACAGATACGCCGATAAACTTCCACATAACGCAGTATCGCTCCCCGCTGTCGTAATTGATCCGCCAATAACTCTCTGCCTCCCTGCCCTCTAATAATAAAGATACGTTTGCCTTTGACGTGTTGTGTAGCAGGGAGTTGCAAAAAACTTTCGCTATTAAAATTGACCTTTGGTACGAGTTGCGTTGTTATCCCATACTGTCGTAATGTATCAGCCGTTTTTTTACCTATTGCGGCAATCACTTTCTTAGAAATATCAATATTCTTTAATAAGGCTTGGCTGTATCGCACTGCATTAGGGCTAATAAAAATTAGCCAATCAGCCTGATTAAGATCAAATGCTAGTGAACTAGAGTAACGGTTATTACGATTAACAATCGCCTGTATTTCCAAAAGAGGAAATAGCGTGACAATCGCTTTATGGTTTAACAATTTTTGTTGAATATTTCTCGCTTGATGCACAGGGCGAGTAATAACAATTTGCTTACCTGCTAATGGATATTTATCTGACACGTACCATTCACCTAATCATTTAAAAATTTAACCATTTTTATGCAATTATTGGCAAGCTCCTCCTTAGTTCTATTAATTCAGGCAGGAACAAGCCTTACTTAATTATTAAGCATTGAAGCTTATATTGATTTAGCTTCAATACCGAGTGAACCAAGTACCTTATCGCCCCCTTGTGCAATCAGGTCTTCTGCTACCCGCGTACCGAGTGCTTCTGCGGCATCAAGAGCCGCAGAATGTTCACTTCTAAACACCTGAGAGCCATCAGGATAACCAAGAAACGCCCGTAAGGTAATTTGATCCGCATTTACTTCTGAATAACCCGCGACAGGAATTTGACAGCCGCCATTAAGACGATTGTTCATGGCTCGTTCGCAATTTAAACGATAGGTTGTTTCAGTATCTCTTAGCGGTGCTAGGAGCGCATCAACGACAGCATCATTGCTACGTGCCTCAATACCCAATGCCCCTTGCCCGACAGCAGGTAACATGACTTCAGGCGGAATAATGGCGGTAATGCGTTGATCAAATCCCATGCGTTTTAAGCCTGATGCAGCTAAAATAATAGCATCGTATTCCCCAGCCTCTAATTTAGCGATACGGGTGTTAATATTGCCGCGTAGCATCTTTATTTCAATATTTGGATAAGCGGCTTTAACAATCGCTTGGCGGCGTAGGCTCGCTGTGCCTAAAATTGCCCCATCAGGTAAGTCATCTAATGAACTATATTTATCCGATAAAAATGCATCGCGTGGGTCTTCACGTTTTAATATTGCAGACAGCTGTAAACCTTCTGGAAACGCCATAGGAACATCTTTCATTGAATGTACGGCAATATCAGCACGATCTTCTAACATCGCGACTTCGAGTTCTTTAACGAAGAGACCCTTACCGCCTACCTTGGATAGAGGGCTATTGAGAATTTGATCGCCCTTGGTTGTCATGGGTACTAATTCAACTTCCAGTGCTGGGTGAAAAGATTTCAATTGTCGGGCAACTTCTTCCGCTTGCCAAAGTGCCAACGGACTTTTACGTGTTGCTATTCTAAGTAATGTAGACATAAGGGTTTCAGTTTTAAACGCTGCTTAAATAAGGCTTACTTTACGTGAAAAAATATCTAACTGCTAGCCATGTGATGACTTAGCGTATTGGCAATCGGTAAAAATTTGCAGGAATAAAGGATGCGTATAGCCTAACTGAGTTAGATTAGTTGGGAAAAATAATGGATTAATTAAAGAAATAGGGTATATAGCATAATGAAATACAGCACTATCATCACTTGGATTGGAGGACTTAGTTTAGTTTTATTCAGCCATATGGGTCAAGCCGATGCTCAACAACTACAAATCGAAAAAGTCAGTAATTTTCAAACACTGTCTAAGCAAATGCAAACGGATAATGTGGTCTTAGTTTTGGAGTTCTCGGCTAAGCACTGTCGCTATTGCAAACAACTAGAAAGTGAAATTCTCAAACCGATGTTATTCAGTGGTGATTATGAGGACTTAATTCAGATTAAAAAAATTGGAATAGACTCGAAGGCAGTTCTGAAAGGTTTTAAAGGTGAGATAACTTCAGGAAAAGCACTGGCAACAAAAATGGATATTATGGTTACGCCGACACTGGTATTTCTAAATGCTCAAGGAAAGGAAGTATCAGAACGTATTGTGGGTATTAATACCCCTGAAATGTTTTCGGCTTATGTGGATGCTGCGATTGATGAAGCTCATCAAAGTTTATCTCAATCACTGGTGCTAGCACCGACTACAAAATTACAATAAAATGAGGATGATCTATCAGTATTTTAGCGTCGATTTTAAAGAAACCCTACTTTAATTATTATAGTTCTCAGTAGGGCTTCAAATCTTACGGATAGATCCAATTGAAATAGATAATCTACCGTTTTATGCGGAGTAAATGATTATTTATTCCGTACAAAACGGCGAATTTCTGCGACATGGCGACGACTGACTTCGAGACGATCATCGATATTGCCAATTTTAACTTGTACACGACCAATATCAGATTTGCCTAAACCGACAATACGCTCTTTAGCGACGAGTGCATTACGATGGATACGGATAAACATTTCAGAGAGGTCAGCTTCTAACGATTTAAGTGATTCTTCGATAATCACCTCACCCTTTTTATAACGAACTGTGACGTACTTTTGGTCAGCTTGGAAATAATACACATCTTCGACGGGAATAAGTTCTAAGTTGCCACGCATACGCGCACAAATATGTTTACGTCGGGTCTGATTTTCAGAATGACGGTCAAGAATTTCATTGCGCTGAGCGCGGTTAAGTGAACGGGCTTGTTCTAGACTTTGTAATAATTGTTCTTGTCTAATTGGTTTCATGAGATACCCTGTTGCTTTGGTTGAAAAGGCTTCTAAAGCATATTCTCCATACGCTGTGGTGAATATGACGGCTGGTGGGCTGTCAGCACCTGATAAATGCTTTGCAACTTCAAGACCATCCATTACCGGCATGGAAATATCGAGCAAAACAATTTCAGGTTTGTAACGTTCCACCATCATTAAGGCTTCAGCACCGTTTTCTGCTTCAGCACAAACTTTATAACGATCGTTATCTTTTAATAAGCGTTTAATACGCTCTCTAGCCAGTTCTTCATCATCAACTACTAAGATTTTTATGGACATAAAATACTACTCCTTGGGGATCGTGAACGAGACACGGTATTGGTGTGCCGTCCTTTCTATTTTTAAATTGGCTCTATCACCATAAGCAAGCTGTAGTCTTTTTTTCATATTTTCTTGTGCAATGTGATTACCTTTTAGATGAGCGTTAGCATTATCGGGAGGAATGGGGTTAGTGACCGAAACACCCAGAGAATCCCCCTGTTCATACAAACTGATGCCTAGCGTTCCTCCATCCTTGCGTGGTTGGATACCATGATAGATGGCATTCTCCACTAAAGGCTGGAGTAACAAAGGCGGAATATCCATATCCATGGGTAAGGTCGCTTGGTTCATATCCCATACAATGGTGAGACGATGTTTACCTAAACGTAAGCCTTCCATATTCAAATAACTCACCGTTAAGTCTAGTTCTTCACGTAAAGAAATACGGTTACGTTTGTCTAAAATAGTGCGCATAAAACTGGCTAAATCCAAAATGGCATCTTCCGCTTTATCTGCATCCATATGCACTAATTGTGCCACTGTATTCAGACTGTTAAACAAAAAATGGGGACGCATACGGGACTGCAAAGCGTCATATTTTGCAGCCGTATCCGCCTTCATATGGACTTCCCATTGATTTTGGATATAGAAATAACGTAATAAAATAAGTGTGATTAACACACAGATAAAGAGATTTTTTAAGTAAAAATGTATTTGACCATAGGGATCTAAATCGAAACCCGAATAGTCTAATGCCATTACAGCAAAAAAAGAGGCGATCAAGGTTAATACAGCGGTGATACTGAGTACAATAACCGTGGTTTGTACCGTTGAAGGGTCTTTTTGGTACTTGCCAATTAAACAGATAATAAAGACTGATACCAGTGTCAGCCAAATCACAAAGAGTGAAGTCAAGCCAATTTTAGCGAAGAAATTACTAAAATCATGACTCGCAGCTAACGCAAGCACGACTGCCAGAAATTCTGCAATCACTACGGTGCGTAATATTGCCTGTGGAAGGCACATATTGGGTAAAAAACCCAATGTTTTATTTATCGGGACAGACATTATCATCAGCTCATTTGTTTTTAAACAGGTTTGTGTGTACTCAAGAGTCTTAAGCATAGTTCACACTGAGGGCTAATTCCTATTTAGCCATTAATTTTAGCCTGAATTCTAATCAATTATTTTATTTTTATTATTCATTCATTACCTGCTCAGAGAACATATCCTCGTTGTCAAAGTAAGCAATATAATCCATGACCAGTTGCACGCAAACTTGGGTTAAAATTAACACCTTAAGTTCAACATTTACCTTGCTGGAAGATTGTTCACCTTTACGATGACTACAGGTTTAATTCTTCCATACTATGATAATGTTTGGCAACCTTTTTATAATCACTGGATATGAAGCATATTAGTTTTTTTTATATTAGCCTGTGATGAATATGCAACAAAATAGGAAAAATATGTCTAAAGATAAGCCATGGGGCGGTCGTTTTAGTGAAGCAACCGATGCCTTTGTAGAAGCCTTTACCGCCTCAATTGAGTTTGATAAACGGTTGTATAAACACGACATTCAAGGATCAGTTGCTCATGCTTCGATGTTAGCTAAAGTCGGTTTATTAACTCAAGATGAAGCGGATGCGATTCACGCGGGCTTAGCTGAAATATTGGTTGATATTGAAGCAGGAAATTTTCAGTGGTCAGTGTCATTAGAAGACATTCATATGAATATTGAAGCCCGTCTAACCGATAAGATCGGTATCACTGGCAAAAAATTACACACGGGTCGATCACGGAATGATCAAGTCGCCACTGATATTCGCCTTTGGTTACGGGATGAGATTGAGTTAATTCAAGCTGAAATACGCCGTTTACAAGCGGGTTTAGTGCAATTAGCCGCACAAGAAGTCGATACAATCTTACCAGGATTTACCCATTTACAAGTGGCTCAACCGATTACCTTTGGACATCACATGATGGCATGGTATGAAATGTTACAG
Organism: Thiotrichaceae bacterium; assembly: GCA_015486375.1. Lineage (GTDB taxonomy): Bacteria > Pseudomonadota > Gammaproteobacteria > Thiotrichales > Thiotrichaceae > S015-18. The sequence continues at coordinate 1,727 of WFRR01000031.1, read as the reverse complement.
CGAGATTATGAACGTTTAACCGATTGTGCCAAACGGGTTAATATTATGCCACTGGGTGCAGCGGCATTAGCAGGCACAACCTACCCCATTGACCGTCAATATACTGCTGAATTATTAGGCTTTAGTCGTCCTGCTAATAACTCTTTAGATGCCGTGAGTGACCGAGATTTTGCGATTGAATTTACCGCTGCGGCAACATTGATTATGACGCACTTATCGCGTTTTTCAGAAGAGTTAGTACTGTGGGCTTCGGCACAATTTGGTTTTATTAATTTACCTGATCGCTTTTGTACCGGCTCATCCATTATGCCGCAAAAGAAAAACCCCGATGTACCCGAATTAGTGCGCGGTAAAACAGGACGGGTTAATGGCAATTTAATTGCTTTATTGACGTTAATGAAAAGCCAACCTTTAGCCTACAATAAAGATAATCAAGAAGATAAAGAGCCTTTATTTGACACCGTCGATACATTGTTAGGGAGTTTACGCGCTTTTGCCGATATGATGCCTTATGTGGAAACCAATAAAGCTAATATGCGTCGTGCCGCTATGCAGGGTTTTTCAACCGCAACGGATTTAGCGGACTATTTAGTGGTTAAAGGTTTACCGTTTCGGGATGCCCATGAAATCGTGGGTAAAGCCGTTGCGTATGGAGTCGAGACAGGTAAAGATTTAAGTGAAATGAGTTTGCAAGCATTACAAGAATTTTCTGGAATGATTACTAATGACGTGTTTGATGTGTTGACACTAGAAGGTTCTGTGGCTGCTCGAAACCATTTAGGTGGCACAGCCCCTGAGCAAGTACGTTTACGCATTGCTGAGGCTAAGGCATTACTATAATTCGATTACGCCCATCACTCTCCGTTTTAGGCATATTGTACGAAGGATAGCATTATTGCTTTGCTATCCTCTGGCAAGCTAATATTTGTAAGCTCAAATTCACCTTAAAAAAATTTATTCTTATTCCCATTCAAACCCTACAATATTACGACTGATCTGACTAAATTCGATTCCAATGCTAAAAATAATATTTTTTCCATTCTCGTATTTGGCTCGATAATTTCTATCCCTGATTTGTTGTAATGCAGTGCCTGTTGCTGTTCCACTTTTGATAACTTTAAATTCAAAGATATAAACGTACTCTTTAGCATTATCAGGTGAAGTGAAAAATAGCGTAATATCAATCCGTCCTTTATTGCTGGTGTCTTCCGCGATAAGGTTAAAATCCAATGAGTATAAATAGGCATACATCACCGAAGCATAATAGCCTTCATAATCTGCAATCCGATTTTTACTGTAATTATTATAAGGAATATGCTCAAATAGAACCCAAATCTCTGTTTCTATTTTCTGAAAGTCTTGATCAAAAAACGCATCATGGATGGTATCGAATGATTGCGGTCGCTGGGTTAAATAATGGTGTAAAAAGTAATGATTTAAGGACTGGCGAACTTCTTGATTGGGATAGTGAAAACGATAATGTATTTGTTGTCGACGTAGATTTATTTCTTCTCGAATGGTTAAATAACCCACTTGAAATAATAAAATTTCAAAACGAATTCGTTCAATATCAAAATCATTTAAGTCGGTAAAGCTAAACTTTGTGCGTTCTAAATCAGGAAGGTGGTAATGATTTTTTTGTAAAAGTTCAACTAAAAAATGGGTTTTTCCCGTTTCAAACCAATAGGGTAAGTACTTATTATCATTATTGAAAAACAATAAAATAT
>WFRR01000030.1 GCA_015486375.1 Thiotrichaceae bacterium | reverse complement strand
ACTGTATTAGCGCGAAAAAGGTACTGATAAAGTCACCTCAAAAAGCCCAAGATATTCTCGATTTACTGGCAATACGCCTTGATCAACCCCAGCCTGTATTAAATAATCCGATTGCTTATTTAGCTCGCCTTGTACAAAAAGAACAGCAAAATGAACTGGATTTTAGTGCTTTACAGACCTTTGTAAGACCTCAAGTGATACAACGTGATTTACAAAGATTAATTAATATCCATAACAGTGATTACGGACAATACCTTGCCTATCGTGACATGGTTAAAAGCTATGATTTTCAGCCCGACGACCCTGATAATTATGCAGAATTAAGCAATATGGAAGACGCTTATAGTGACAGTTTTGATTCTGCTCAAGATTCTTATAATGTGCTAAAAGAGTATATTGCTGAATTTCAGCTTGATAACAGTATTTTAGATCAACTGGATTCTTGTAACTCTAACAGAAGAAATTAGGCTTTGATACCCGTAATAAATTTGATGAAATAGCAAAGACAGCGAAAGAACAGAATGATACAAAAATATTGCGTAAACAGTTAGATAGCTTACTGAATAAATCGTGTTAAGTAAATCCTTCCTCCCTAAAAGAAAGGGGGAGGATGTCAATCAACAATTAAGGCTCTAATTGCTGCTCAGAAACAGGCGGATTAAAAAAGTCTTCTGCAAGATCAGGGTCAACCCTTTCACCCGTTTTATCATATAAAGCTAGATCAGAATCATTCCAACCTTTTATACCTGTTTTAAGCGAATAAATATCTTCGTAGCCCATAAGCTGCATCGTATAAGCTGCTAATGCACTACGATTACCCGAGCGACAGATGATAACGACAGGTAATTGACGCGCTTGCACTAATTTGGGAATAGTTTCAGCATAATTCCAATCACAACAAGACTCTAAAATGCCTCTAGGGGCTAATAAAGAGTTTTGGATATGAGCAAAATCAAATTCATCTTGCTCACGGGTATCAATCAATAAAAGATTAGAATCTTCTTTTAGCATTTCCTCTAGATCCCAAGGATATACTTCTTTGATACTTGGTAAAATATCATCAATTAATTGTGTAAATGTCTTCATTATCGTTTAGCCCCAGCCCCAATTCGCTGTATATTCGAGTATGTTTCTATTGATATAGAATTAAGATTTTTTACGTTTAATACCAAACTCAACTGCCATTACTGCTGCGGTAATACGAGAGCTGACTTCTAATTTACGTAGAATCGCTTTAACGTGCAGTTTGACTGTACCATCAGAAATTCCTAAATTTCTAGCGATAACTTTATTACTTTGTCCTTCTGCTAATAGCATCAAAATTTCATATTCACGAGGGGTCAGTTTAGAGAAGGGATTAACTTCCTTTTCATCGGGAACTACTTCACCACGGACTATTTTAGCTAAGATTGGGGCAAGTTCAGGTGCAACGACCGTTTCACCTGCAATAATCGAACGCAAAGCAACGACGAGTTCATCAGGCTCCATATCTTTAAGTAAGTAACCTTGAGCGCCACTGCGTAAAGCTTCCACAATATCGTTTTCTGCATTGCTGGTAGTTAACATTGCAACGCGTAAGCGTGAATGTGACTTTTTCAGTTGACTTAATACGGTTAATCCTCCCATTTCTGGCATCCGCATATCGAGTAAGACAATATCGGGCTTAAGCTCACTAATGCATTTTAGACCTTCTTGACCACTGCCGACGGCAGCAACTACCTTGATTCCACGGCGAACCAATAAGTCCTCCAATCCTGCGCGAAATAAAGTGTGATCATCAATTATTAATACTTTTTCATTCATAATGGGATTTTTCTAAATTATTAAGGTATAAAATACTCAGCCAATAAGTCATTATTAAGCTTTCATTTTTACACCTAGGGTACATGTGGGGGAAATTAATACAAAGAGTGTAGCCTAGTTCTATTGATTATGGATTTTAAACTTCAAAAGTCAGTTGAACCAAAGTGCCATTACCGTCTTCACTATCAAACTGAATCTCGCCATTGATTCGTTTTGCACGCTCCTGCATAACGTGCAGTCCGATATGTTCACCTGTTGCTTTATTCGGAGTCGGGCGATCATCGACTAGACCAATGCCATCATCCTCAATTAGAATGCTGCACTTACCTTCTTCGGAGCTATATAGCAAAATACGCACGGTTTTAGCTTGACTGTGTTTGCGAACATTAGCAAGGGCTTCTTGTACGATACGAACAGCTTCGATCTCAATATCACGATTAAGTTGTTCTAATGCCCAGTTATGGTAATAAAAAACTTCTATATCGGTATCGCGCTTAAAGCGTTCAACCAAACGTTCGACGACATGCACAATGCCTTTACCATCAACAGGCGCTCTAAAATGGGTAATCAAACTGCGTAATTCTGCATAGGCAAGATCAATAGTTTCTTCTAACTTTTCTAGCTCTTGCCATAAGACAGCCTCATCACCTCGATTGAGCGAATCATCAAACAGCCGAATTTGGAAGCGTAGGCTTGCGAGTGTTTGCGCTAAGGAATCATGTAACTCATGCGCCATACGGGTGCGTTCTTCAATAATGGATAGCATACGGGCTTCTTCATCCACACTGGATTTTTCAATTGCCATACCCAAATGCTTACCAATACTGCTGAGTAACTCTCTTTCTTCATTGAGAAGCTGTTTACTCTCACCTTTAACGAATAAATTATAGACCCCTAAGGTTTTATCTCGATACAGTAAAGGAATGGCTAGTAATTCTATTTGATCATCGTCTGCAAATTGTTGGGCAAATAACTTGCCACATTTTTTAATGTCGGTACGTGCTTTGATCTGATCGCCTAATACAGCTTTACCACACATACATACATCAACAGGTAATATATCTTCTTCCTTAATAATATCTTGCGATAAACCAATACTTGCGACTAAGCGCATTTGTCCTGATTGATCTAACAAACGTACCGTTGCCGCTTCAGCATGTACGACATCCCGTAAAGTATGCAAAAAACTTTGTAGTAAATCTTCTAAACTCTGTGATTTATTAATGCAAGAAGCCACATCATAAAGCACATTGAGATAATGTTTTTTCTTCTTAATATGTTCACGTTGTTCTAACAAACGTTTAGCTTGCTTTTCTGATAAGGATTGATAGTCTGCAGAAATATTATTAATCCGTTCACGCAAGGAACGCGAAGTAGATAAGGATGAAGTCGGAATAGGCATACGCGTATCAAGCTGATTTTCTCGCATATGCATTGCCCATTCGGATAAATCATTACCGAACTGGGTAAATTCATGCCAAACCCAATAAAATAGGGTAAATAAAGCCGTTCCTGCTAATAACCACAAAGTGGTCATTAAAGGAGGAATCCACCCAATCGATTCTGTTTGTGCAATTGCCCAAAAATAGCTTGCACCAATGAGAACAAAGAGTATGAATAAACTCAATAAGGCAAGTTTAGCCTGCCAAGGAAAGCGAATACTCACTTTCAATGCTAATGACTTATCTATTTGTGAGGGTAAGGTTTTTTTTATCTCATCCAGTGAGATATTAATTTGATTATTTTCTGACATATAACGCCGAAGCTAAGTCTCTATTAAGCTTCAACGGGAGGAGAATAGGCGGGATCATTGGGGTTCATAAAGATAAACGCCATTTTGCCTTCTAAATCGACATAATCAAGTTTTAGACCTGCAGATAGTTTTTGTGAGTCAGCATCAATAATTAGCTTAACCCCTGCCGATTCAATTTCAAGGTCGGTATCCGCTTTATTGTCATCAAACCCCATTACATAATGAAAGCTTTGATCAGATTTTTGTGTGACTGCCAAACGTAAGGCTAAATCTCCAGCCTTACCTTGTTCTGCTGCAATTTGAATTTGTGTCGCTGCTGCGGGTGAAACAGTGATCATGGGATTTACCTCTATAGCCGTGTCTTCTATCACTCAGTTTGTTCAATTAACTGAGCATACGGCTTAGAGTATATTAGTATTTAATGATAAAGTCATTAGCTAAGCTTTAGCCTTTGATAATATCTGCTCCTGCAGGTGGCTTAAATTGGAACTGTTTTGCATTAATCTTTGGATCAATTTTTACGCCACTCATATGAATAATGGTTTCTTGCCCGAACTTATCTTGTAATACCATTTCCTGAATACCTTTTTGATCAATACCAATATCCATACTGGTAAAATCAGAATCCTTTTTGTGTGGAATCAAATGAAACCAGTCTAAACGTCCAGTGGATTTCATTGGCGTGACTTGAAATTGCTTATTCACGGGTTGCTTGCTAATTAATAAACCGACAGGAGCAGAAGCTAAGGTTTTCTGCATAGATTTAACGGTTACTTGGTCTAAGTCTTCATCATATATCCAAACGCTGCCACCATCAGAAACAATCAGGTGCTTATCAGGGCTGGTATATTCCCAACGAAATCTGCCCGGACGATGTAAGGACATTTTTCCTGTGGATTTTTGACGAAATTTACCTTTTTCATCCCGAATTTCTTGAATGAAATTAGCTTGCATCGTAGTAACTTTGGTAAAGAACTCATCTAATCGTACTCGGGCATCGCTGCTGGCACTTTGACAGCTCAGACTAAAGCTACTGAGACATACAAAGACTAAGCTGATTAATGTTAATTTTTTTTTCATATTTTTACCTTTCTGAGCATGGCTTATTAGGATTAAGATTCACTGCTACTTTTTGCAATAACCGCACGTGTCCCATTGGATTGTACTTCAGTCACGACCCCTGCCGTTTCCATATCACTCATCATATTGGCTGCACGGTTGTAACCAACCTTTAAACGGCGTTGTAAGTATGAAATGGAAGCACGACCTGATTCTGATACGACCGAAATTGCTTCTTCATACAAAGGATCTGTGGTGATCGACTTATTGATCTTTTCTTGTCCAAGTATTGCATCAAATTCTGTTTTTTCTATGACCTCATCGACATAATCTGGTTCACTTTCAGATTCAGAATGAATGAACTCGACCACCGCATTAATTTCTTCCTCAGAAACCAATGCACCGTGTACGCGTTGAGGAATCGCAGTACCTGGGGGTAAATACAACATATCTCCTTTACCTAATAAATTTTCTGCCCCGCCTTGATCCAAGATAGTCCGAGAATCTATTTTGCTTGCGGTTTGAAAAGCGATACGGCTAGGAATATTGGCTTTAATTAAATCCGTAATAACATCTGTACTGGCTCGCTGTGTCGCAATAATAAGGTGAATCCCTGCGGCACGAGCTTTTTGAGCAATTTTAGCAATGAGGTTTTCTAGATTCTGCCCCACGACCATCATCATATCGGCAAATTCATCAATCACAATCACAATGTGCGGCAATATTTTTAATAGATTGTCAGTTTGCTGCTCTGCACCTGTATTGAGGGAAAATTGAACTTTTTCGTTGTAGCCTGAAATATTTCTGACTTTGAGTTTAGACATCAAAACATAACGCTTTTCCATTTCAGTAATACACCACGCTAAACTATTGGTCGCTTCATCCATATCAGTAATAACAGGCGTAAGTAGATGAGGAATATCAGCGTAAATATTTAGCTCCAGCATTTTAGGGTCAATCAAGAGTAAACGAACTTGCTCTGGACTGGATTTATACAATAAGCTCATTAGCATCGTATTAATCGCCACTGACTTACCCGAACCTAGCGTGCCAGCCATCAAAATATGCGGCATTCTATCGAGATCACAAATCATCGCTTTTCCAGAAATATCTTTACCTAATACTAATGTTAATGGTGAAATATTATTTTGATATAAAGGTGAAGATAAAACCTCACTAATGGCGACAATATCACGTTGCTCATTGGGTACTTCAAGTCCAACTGTAGTTTTCCCTGGAATAACTTCAACTACCCGAACACTGGATACACCTAAATTTTTAGCCAGATCCTTAGCAAGGTTACTGATCTGATTAACTTTGGTGCTGACTGATAATTGAATTTCAAAACGCGTCACAACAGGTCCCGAACGGATTGCCGTTACGACACTGTCTTTGATACCAAAATTTTCTAAGATGCTGGGAATTTTTGCTTCTAGTGCATTAATCACTTTTTTCTGTTGCTTCGCAGCTTCAGAGTCTTCTGCATAAGGCTCTATCGCAGGATTTAATAAGCTCAAAGGAGGTAAGTTAATATTGTGTCCATTTTGCGAAGTTACCACGATCTCTGTATTTTTTAACCGTTCTGTAGCAATACGCGCACTATCCGACTTTTCTTCTTGTAAAGCATCTTTATCTAAATTGGGGGGTAGCTGTAAATTAGGTTCCTTATTGCCTTTTTGATCTTTATCATCGACTTTTAAAACATCTATGGCGGTATTACGCAATTTTTCAACCACTGACATGGGTGTACCGAAGAGTAGCTGTTTTAGTTTTTGAGGCAGAGTTTCTGCTTCTTGATCATTTATCTTTTCTTGTGCGTTATCAAACAGAGACAAGGTAAAATCACCGACTTTCTCCGTCACCACTCCCCAACGAATATTAAAGGCTAAGGTGATTCCAATTAAAAACCCAGAAAACATCACTAATACAGAACCTTGATAACCCAAGAAGGATCTTGCACTTAAACCAACAAGGCTTCTCCCTAATGAGCCACCTGCACCATGAGGTAAGCTAGAAGGAATTAACATATGTGACAAGCTCGTTAGGCTGAGTAAAGCTAAAATAACGCCAAATACTACAATCACTGTGTTAACTCCGCCACGTGGATTAGCAGGGTTGGGTGGTGGCAGTAAACGAAAAGTCAAAAAGCCTAATGGAATAAGCCCTGCTGGAATCAAAAAAGCGACACTGCCAAATACGCCAAAGAGTAAATCAGCAATCCATGCCCCCTGAGTCCCGACTTTATTATGAATATCACCCGTAAAAATATT
>WFRR01000029.1 GCA_015486375.1 Thiotrichaceae bacterium | reverse complement strand
ATAACCACACTTAAACTATTTGCTTCGGTATATTGCCTTGCATCTTTGGTTTGAAGCTGTAAGTGAATCACCCCTGTATCGACTTGAGTGATTTTTTGCAAGGCATCAGCCCCAAATGATAATTTACCTTTACCCTCATAAAATACCGTGTATTCCCCATTGGGAATGGCATCTTTTAATGTGCCTTGCAATAATTTTGTACGAGCAAATTTTTTCTCTGGAATATAAATTGGCCAGCCTTGGGCATCGTATTTAACCCCTTTAGGAGAGAGTTCTTTAAACGGGCGGGCTGTCCGAAAAATATCAACAAAGGGCATGGCTTGACTCACCGTATCTGCCTTGGCTTGAGGTGCTTCTAAATTAATACCTAAACTGGGCTCAAAAGCTAACTTAGGCATTATACCGCGTTGCATATAAAGCTTTTGGGTAAAGGCTTTCGCGGATAAATTTAAATCTATAATACTAAAATCATAAACTGTTTCATCCAGTTGTATACCATTGCTCAACTGTTGGTCACTATCCATATTAACTAATAAATGCTGTAAATTTCGATAAGATTGCGATTGCATCTCGGCATTCACTAAATCAGCTAGGCTAATCTGTGGTTGTGCTTGCAACGTAAAGCGTTGCGCCGCCCACTCAATACTAATAGTATCCCCAGATTGATAACTAAATTCACCCTGTTGATTAGTTTTAGCCATTTGATCATTAATACGGTAGGTTGCTCCTGCAATGACCAAGGGTACTTTTTGTCTATTTGCATCATAAAGTAATTGCCCTGTTTGTAGGCTAGTTGGAATTTCAGTATCAGGTGTTTGAATGGAAGGTTCAGCAAAATAGGCAATTAAAAATAGCAGTGCTATAAAACTGCTTAGACTCACAATCGATACGATTAGAATTTTTTTCATATAAAATTATTGGAGACATTACTGTCCCTTATTATTATCTGGGTTTCCTTATTGTATGAAAAATTGGTAAGAAAAAAGACTAAAGACTAAAAAATATGAAAAAGAGATTAAAAAAGAGCAAAGTTTTATTTGTCTGTATGGGTAATATTTGCCGTTCCCCCACCGCAGAAGCGGTATTTAGACACGTCGTGGATACTCATCATTTAAGTGAATCGATTCAGATTGATTCGGCAGGCACACATGCCTATCACATTGGCGAATCTCCTGATTCACGCTCTCAAGCAACCGCAAGACAACGCGGAATTGATATGTCTGGGCAACGTGCTAGAAAAGTACAAAACAGTGATTTTGCTGATTTTGACTATATTTTGGCAATGGATCAGGCAAATTACAATGATTTACGCCATTTAGCCACACCCGCAGAATATGCGAAAATTCATTTATTTATGGATTTTGCACAAGGTTGGCATGAAACTGAAGTCCCTGATCCTTATTACGGTGGATCAGGAGGCTTCGATCAAGTCTTTGATCAAGTTCAGGCAGCATCTGAGGGTCTACTGGAGGCTATTTTAAAGTCGTAGGGCTTGCTTGCGTATCGATATTCCAATCTCCTGACTTTCCGCCTGATTTTTTCAGCAGGCGGATTCCCGTCATGGTCATACCTTTATCAATCGCTTTACACATATCATAAATCGTTAATAGACTGATTTGTACCGCAGTTAGTGCTTCCATTTCAACCCCCGTTTTACCTGAAACTGCCACCTGTGCTTGGCAATAGATACCCGTAATATTTTTATCAGGTGATAAATCAATTTCAACTTTGTTGAGTGCTAAAGGGTGGCATAAAGGAATAAGGTCAGCCGTTTTCTTCGCGGCCATAATACCTGCAATCCGTGCAATCCCTAACACATCGCCTTTTTTATGATCACCTGCTAATATCTTTTGCAGTGTTATAGGTTGCATTTGAATAACACCCTCCGCAATGGCAAGACGTTGGCTAATGTCCTTATTGCCAATATCCACCATATGCACTTCACCCTGTGCATTAAAATGTGTCAATGTACTCATGCAAATAACCTATTAATACTGAATGAAAAAAATATCATTTATAACGTAAATAATTAAGGGGTTGGTACTGCAAGTACAGGCACAGTTGGCGCTAGATTTTGACTAGGTATAGCAGCAACGGGTATTGTTACAGGCACGGCTTGAGTAACAGGTACAGGAATAGGGCTATTGATTCGTGGGTAGGGTGCGATAGGTGCAGGCATCGGTGGAGGAACACTATTGCTACTATTCCACGGAATCATATTGTTCATTAATGAAAGGGGTTTAGAAACATTCTTATTCAGTTCCCACATGTTACGCCCTAGATTATGAGTGGTCATCGCCATTGAAGTGGTTGAGTGCGACATTACCTTCATATCACTCGACATCGTAGCCACATTGTGGGTAAGTTCAGGAAAGTTTCTGCTAATCGTTGTATTCATTTGTTGCATATTATTTGACATGCTACTCATATCGTTTTGCATCGATGGCATAGCCACCTTAATAACATTGGTCATTTTTTCAACATTACTGGATAAATCTTCCATGCGCTGCAACATGCCATAGATTAAATAAAATCCAAATCCTGCGAGTACAATAAAAGCAACCATCGCGGGGAATACAGCATATTTCCAACGTGTTTCCATTGTTTCGATAGTTTCATCTACCGTTGTAGCATCTTCATCAATATTGCCCTTATTGGTAAGTTTCTGTTCAGTATCCCGTAAACCTGACATGTATGATTCCTTCGTAATTAGCGAAGGGAATATTCCCCTTCATGTTTTAAAAGCCCGAACTTTAGAATATTAGCATGTATTAATAAATAGTCTATTATTTGTTTAATCAGGGTGTATTGTGGTACTTTTCTGCTTTACTTCTCTATTGACACTATCAGCATGGTTAATATCGGCAAAATCAATCATTTACAAATTATAAAAGCGGTTAGCTTTGGGCTTTATCTTGATGGGGGGGGTATTGAAATTTTATTACCCAAACGTTATGTGCCAGAGAAATACGAGCTATTTGATTACCTCGATGTATTTGTTTACGTGGATTCTGAAGATCGCCTCGTTGCTGTCACCGATACACCTTATGCAAAAGTTGATGAATGTGCCTACCTTAAAGTTGTTGCCAGTAATCATATTGGTGCCTTTATGGATTGGGGTCTGATTAAAGATTTATTAGTCCCACACAACGAACAAGTTATCCCTTTAGCGGTTGGAAAATCGTATGTTGTTTATGTTTATTTAGACCATGAAACTGAACGCCTCGCGGCATCAACTAAATTAAGAAATTTCATTAGTGAAACCTCGGTTTATCATCAAGAAGGACAGCAAGTTGATCTATTGATTCAAGCTGAAACGGAGATGGGTTATAAAGCCATTGTTGATAATACTCATATTGGTTTGATTTACCATAATGAGGTATTTCAAGAATTATCTATTGGTCAACGTGTACAGGGTTATATTAAATTAATTCGTGAAGATCATAAGATTGATCTCTGTTTGCAACGTCCTGCCCGACAAGCGCGTGATGCACTGATGGAACGTATTCTTCAATATCTGAAACAACGCGGTGGGACATCCGATCTTACGGATAGAAGCCCTCCTGATAGCATTTATCGACAGTTTTCAGTCAGCAAGAAAAATTATAAAAAGGCGCTAGGACGTTTATATAAACAACGCTTGATTAAGATTGAGCCGAAGAAAATTACGCTGATTTCTACAATTTAATTCTGAAAGCCGCTAGGATATAGCTCAGCAACTGCTAAAATAATACAAATGTTTTATAAATGCCTATTTGCCTATTAATGTTATATGCAAATAGGCATTTGTATTTCTAAATCATCTCTTTAACTCAAAAATTTATAATATTATGAAAAAGTTAAGCTTACTCCTTTTTACCTCAATGACCCTAATAACGCTGTCTGCTTGTGAAGCCGATAAAGTCACTGAAAAAACACCAGCAGTCGCAACGGCTGTAACCGAAACAAATACAGCCGTTACTGTCGCTGAAACAAAGGCAAATACTTCTACTGAGACGACTGAAACCCCTGCTACACCCGATACAGCAATGGCTGCACCCAGTACAAGTAAAACAGCCGTCGATGAAGACAGTGGCGAAGGGATTCATCAAGCGAGTTGTTCACGTTGTCATGGTACGGAGGTTTATACACGCTCTGATCGTAAAGTCACCTCACTGGATGGCTTAGGCGCACAAGTTCGCATGTGTGATAGCCAATTAGAAACACAGCTATTTCCTGAAGATATGAAAAAATTAACCCAGTATTTAAATGAATCGTTCTACAAGTTTTAATTTAAACACGGTTTAAATGATGGAGTATCTTGCCTTCTTTCTCACTGGACTATTCGGTGGGGTACATTGCGTTGGAATGTGTGGGGGCATTGTCTCCATTCTCGGCTTAAATGTATCACAGCAAAAAAGCCAATCTTCTAGTCAATTAATGCCTATTTTATTAGGCTATAACCTAGGGCGTATTAGCAGCTATATGCTGGCAGGTGCGATCATGGCGGGTATTAGTGCTAGCGTGCTTTCTTTAGAAGAATTGCGTCAGCATCAAGTGGTATTAAAACGTTTTGCTGCGCTGTTTATGATTATTCTCGGCTTATATCTGGCTAATATTTGGCACGGTTTAACTAAAGTCGAACGGTTAGGACAATTTCTCTGGCGCATGATCGAACCCTTTAGCCGTCGCTTTATTCCAGTTGCTAATTTTAAACAAGCCTTTCCTTTAGGTTTTATCTGGGGATGGCTGCCTTGTGGCATGGTCTATAGTGCCTTAATTATGGCATTAGCAAGCGCGGATGTACTCAAAGGTGGACTCATTATGCTGGCGTTTGGATTAGGTACATTACCTAATTTACTGGCGATGGGATTTTTAAGTACGCAATTAACACAATTTACCCGTCAGCCTAAAATTAAATTATTAGCGGGTATTACCGTGATAGTGATGGGATTATTTATGCTGTGGAGAACCTTCAGTTAATAGTCCAGTTTTCTTGAACATATATTAGGAGTATCTCGTGTTATTGATAGGGGGAATTATTTCTGGAAGTATTTTATACGCTGGCATAAAATCACGGACAAAATATAAAAAAGTGCATGATAAAGAAGCAGCCATTATAAAAAATAGAACGTTATTGTCACAAGAAAAATTACAGATAAAAGATCAGCTTACAGTAATATCTAAGAGGGAAGATAACAAAGATCTTTCTATTGCAACTGTTTCACTTGGATTAGTGCTAGCAGGAAATTTTATTTTTCCACCTTTAAGTATATTTGGAATAGCAGGTTTAACTTATCTTGTTTGGCCTATTTGGAAACGAGCTTACTATGATATCACCCAAAAAAAGCGTTTTACCCGCATGGTTCTTAAATCATTAATACTGCCCAGTACATTATTAGCAGGACAGTTTTTAGCAGCAGCATTAGCCTATTGGTTTTTATATTTAGCACTACACATTGTTTCTAAGGCTAAAACAAATACTACTAAAAACCTTAATAGTATTTTTGAAGCACCTGCTGATCAGATTGTGTATGTACTCCGACAACATATTGAAGTTGAGATAACCCTTAAAGAAGTTCAATTGGGTGATATTTTAGTGATTGCTTCAGGAGAAACGATCCCCATTGATGGAACGATTATTAAAGGATATGCCAGTATTGATCAACATATGTTAACCTGAATCCGAGAAAAAGCATTAAAAAGGCAAACCCTGTTACCCCTGTATTTAATATATTGGCAATAACTTCTAGATCCATGATTTAACTCCTATTTATGTTATATACTCGGCTACACTATTTTGATCTTATCTTAAGTTTATT
>WFRR01000028.1 GCA_015486375.1 Thiotrichaceae bacterium | reverse complement strand
TCATCCCAATCGGCCGAAACTTGATCAAGACGTTGATCTAAAGCAGCATTAAGTAAATCAACCAAATCTGATTTTAAACGCATCATAATTGGTTGAGTTTCAGGATCACCAAAGCGCACATTGTATTCCAGCACTTTAATACTGCCATCGGCTGCAATCATTAAACCTGCATATAAAAAGCCTGTAAAAGGATTGCCCTCATCTGCCATACCTTTAATAGTGGGTTCGATGACTTCGGTGATTGCCCGTTGATAAATTGCATCCGTCACAACAGGGGCAGGGGAATATGCGCCCATCCCACCCGTGTTAGGACCTTGATCACCATTATCACGCGCTTTATGATCTTGTGAGGTTGCCATTGCAAGGCTATTTTTACCATCTGCAATAACAATAAAGCTTGCTTCTTCACCGACTAAGAATTCTTCAATAACAACTCGATGTCCTGCTTCACCAAAACTATTGCCTGATAACATATCCTGCACAGCACTAATGGCTTCGGTCTCTGTTTGGGCAAGAATAACGCCTTTACCGGCGGCAAGCCCATCGGCTTTAATAACAATTGGTGCGCCTTGTGCTTTAATATAAGCAATGGCTGCATCGGTTTCGGTAAAATTAGCGTAAGCCGCTGTAGGAATATTATATCGAGCTAAGAAATCTTTAGAAAAAGCCTTTGAGCCTTCTAACTGTGCTGCACCTTGGGTTGGACCGAAACAACGTAAACCTGCTTCTGTAAATTGATCTACAATTCCCATCACTAAGGGTGCTTCAGGTCCCACAAGGGTTAGCGCAATACTATTTTGCTGGGCAAATTCAATTAATGCGACAATATCATCAGCGGCAATGGCAATATTTTTTAGCTTAGGTTCGTGTTGTGTGCCTGCATTACCAGGAGCAACATAAACCGTTCCCACCTTGTTAGATTGTGCCAACTTCCACGCAAGGGCATGTTCACGACCCCCACTACCAATGACTAAAACATTCATCATGGCTTACTTCTCCATCGTCTTAAATGCACTGTCAAATAATTGCCAATCATTAATGACTTTACAAAATAAATCGGCAGTTTGTTCTGCATCATAAGCGGCTGAATGGGCTTTGCTAGTATCCCATGATAGACCTGCTTTCTTTGCCGCTTTAGCCAGTACAGTTTGTCCATATGCCATTGCAGACAGGGTTACGGTATCTAAAGTGCTAAAAGGGTGGAAAGGATTACGTTTATTTTTAATGCGTGCCACCGCCGCATTGAGGAAGTTTAAATCGAAGGCGGCATTGTGACCGACTAAGATGGCTTTGCTACATTTATTTAACTTTAATTCACGACGTACAACACGGAATAGATCACGAATTGCATCACCTTCATCCACCGCGATTTGTTGACGGAAAGGTTGGAAAGGATCAATACCCGTAATTTCTAGGGAAGCTGGTTCTAAATTCGCTCCTTCAAAAGGGTTAATATGCCATGTATAAGTTTTTTTGCGACGAAGTTCATGTTTTTCATCACCTTCTAAAATAACGGCAGCCACTTCAAGTAGCGCATCTGTTTGATGATTAAAACCACCTGTTTCCATATCAATGACAATAGGGAGGTAGCTACGGAAGCGATTAACGAGGGGATATGTTTGATCTTTATTCATGCGAGGAGCAGTCAGCGTCGAGGTAAAAGCGCACTGTGACATACTCCCTGCCCTAAGGAAAGTGCTTTTATACGCAATCTGACTTAAGCTCAATTTACAGATTAAAATTGTTTATAAATCAATCAGAATATCTGCTAGCGTATATTGTGAAATATGTTCAAAAAATAATACAGAAGCTTGGTTAATTATGCCTTTCAATTTACAGTTGCCTGTAAAAATACATTGATGCTTTTGACAGTCGATAATTTCAGTATTGTTTTCCATCGTCCGAATCACCTCGGCAATATTAATATCTTTAGGTTTTTTAGCTAAATAAATACCGCCGCCTTTACCACGGACATTCAACAGATAAGATTCTTTGCCCAATTTATTCACGATCTTAACCATATGATTTCTAGAAACATGGAAAAAATCGGCTAATTCGGTGATGGTATAGCGTCGATCTAATCCTTGTCCTCCCATCAAAATTAAAATGCGTAAACTAATATCCGTTTGTAAAGTGAGCTGCATTATCTATCCTTTAACAGTGTGAAGGCTCGAATGCATCTGCGTAAATATCTTGGCTATTCGCACCTAATAAAAAGGTTTTAGTTTTCAATTTTTTAACTAAATTGGGATCACCACATAAATAGACTTTTTTACCAACCATTGAGGGGAATTTCTCAAATACGACATCAGAAATATCACCTTCTAAATACTCGACTCGACTATCTACGACTCCTGCTTTATCTAATACGCAGGGATGATAAAACACATTATCATATTCAGACGCGTACTTTGTTAGCAAGTCAGTATTGTATAAGCTATGTGGATTTAAACCTGCATGGAATAAATCAATACGACCTCGATGCCCTGCTTTTAATGCGTCTGATAAAATACCTTGTAAGGGAGCAAGCCCTGTTCCTGTACCAATCAAGACCAAATCAGCATCAATAGCGTCTTCAAGATAGAAGCAATCACCAATGGGTCCTTGGATTTCAAGGAAATTATTTTCCAGTGTTTCATAGGCAGCCCACGAAGAAAACTGCCCTTGTGGAAACACGCGAATATGAAATTCTAATTCATTGGAATCAGGTAAATTTGCAATTGAATAACGACGGGCTAAATGTTCATCCTTCCATAAAGTTAGATATTGTCCTGCGCGAAAATTGAAATTTTTAGGACGGGCTAATTTAATTTGAATTACATCATCACTTAACCACTGCTTTTCTAATACACGACTTTTATAACGGGTATCAATGGTATTAGGTAGATCAATCTCCAAATTTTCTTGTGGATAACACTGACAAGCTAAGAAATAAGATTGTGCTTTTAGTGTATCTTTTAAACCGACTTGTGCTGTTTCAGGTGGAGTACCTTGTGTCGCTTTCATCAAACAATTTTGACAACTTCCTGTGCGGCAAGAAAAAGGAATTTTTTCACCCGCGTCTAGTAGAGTTGTTAGTACATCGTTATTGGCTGTTACCGTATAACGTTGATTTTTAAAATTAATTTGAGTCATTTTCTTACCTATTATTCTTTAATTTTAATAATATTTATCGGTTTAATTCGTACGAATTAAACCGACAGTATCGTTAAATATTAACGATTTAATACATCATCACGAACACTGTTCGCAATATTTGCAATTTCTCCAATATCACTCTCCGCAACTCCCAGCTCTTGCAAAGTTTCACCGAGTAATTCAATAATTGCATCAACATGTGAGTCATTCAGACCCGTTAAATGCTTATGCCCTTCACGCATATCTTTACCGCTATAATGATTAGGGCCACCAAAAACCATGGTTAAAAAACCTTTTTGTTTGGCAATTTGAGCATCCATATCGACAATATCAAAATAAGCATTTACTCGATCATCACTTAATACTTTGCGATAAAAAATATTAACCGCCGCATTGACTGCGGCATCCCCACCAATACGTTCGTACAAATTACTCATAATTTCTTTGAATCCTATAAGTTTCATTTAATTTACATCTTAAAGGTTAACAAAAGATGTAAGTAGAATGCAACTTATATTTTACAAAACACGCCATAACGAGATGAGTTTCTCTGGTATATAATGCTTTCACGCGACTTAACCATCTCTTCAGATATTTCCTCGAAAGGGCATTTCCTTGATTCAGAAAGCACAATACATCCTAAATAACACCTTCGGCTATACAGAATTTCGATACCATCAAGCAGCTATTATTGAATCTATTTTAAGTGGCAATGATGCATTAGCATTGATGCCAACAGGTGGCGGAAAATCACTGTGTTATCAGATTCCTGCCTTAGTTTTGGATGGAGTAGGTATTGTGGTTTCACCCTTAATTGCCTTGATGCAAGATCAAGTCAATGCGCTACGACAACTAGGAATACGGGCAGCCTTTATTAACTCATCCTTAGATTACCCAACTACACAACACATTGAGCAACAATTGCTTGAGGGTCAGATTGATTTACTCTATCTTGCGCCTGAGCGTTTACTGTCATCATGGACATTAAATTTATTATCACGCCTGCATATTGCTTTATTTGCGATTGATGAGGCACATTGTGTTTCACAATGGGGGCATGATTTCCGCCCTGAATATCAGCAATTATCAATTTTAACGCAACGTTTCCCCCGCGTGCCACGAATTGCCTTAACTGCAACTGCAGATTCTCGTACTCAACAAGAAATTATTCAGCAACTGCATTTAGAACAGGCGGATATTTATATTAGTAGCTTTGATCGTCCTAATATTCGTTATGCCATCAATGAAGGCGCGAATGCTAAACAACAATTATGGCAATTTTTACAAACGGAACACTCTCAAGATTCAGGGATTGTTTATTGCCTTTCGCGTAAAAAAACCGAAACAATTGCTGCTTGGTTAGTTGGTAAAGGACGTACTGCATTAGCCTATCATGCAGGATTAAGCCCCCTACAACGCCAAGAGAATCAAGAACGTTTTCTGCGGGAGGACAAGATTATTATTGTGGCAACCATTGCTTTTGGGATGGGAATTGATAAACCTGATGTGCGTTTTGTGGCTCATTTGAATTTACCCAAAAGTATTGAAGCTTATTATCAAGAAACAGGGCGAGCAGGACGGGATGGTAAACCTGCGAATGCGTGGATGACCTATGGCTTGCAAGATGTGATTATGTTGCGCCAATTTACCGACTCTTCTCGGGCGAATGAACAACAAAAACGGATTGAACGCCATAAGCTCGATGCCATGTTGAGTTTGTGTGAATTGATTGAATGTCGTCGTCAAGCGGTGCTTCATTATTTTGGGGAGAGCTTAGAAAAAGCCTGTGGAAATTGTGATAACTGTCAAACTCCACCTGAAACATGGGATGCCACCGTTGCGGCTCAAAAAGCGTTATCTTGTG
>WFRR01000027.1 GCA_015486375.1 Thiotrichaceae bacterium | reverse complement strand
ATACTAAAAAAAATCAAAGAAGAAGTATCTATTTGTCTAGAGTTTAATCCATATTGGTTAAGTGGAGTCATTAAAGCTATAGAGTAAATAACTGAAATATCAAAAACAAAGATATTTACTGGAAATATATCAATTCATAATCCTAGCAATAGTTTATTATCTATATATCAAAATTACACTAAAGAAAATTCAAAAGAGAAACTTTTCTATTTTCCATATTATGAAATTTTTATAGAAATTGAAGAAGTAGATGTTGTTAAATATTATTTTGGTTCTTTAAGTTATATCGATAAAATTAACCTTAGTTTAGATGAAGTTTTAACAAAGTTCTATAATGGGAACTATGAGAAACTTATTTTTTCTCAATCATATGATAATTATCAGAAAAGTGACTATGAAATATCTGAAAGCTATGGTTTAAAATATTCTAACTTTAAAATTGAAAAAGATGGTACGGAGTTTATTGATTACAAATATTTTCCTAAACTATCTTACTTTAGTTACGATGGTTATAGATATATACCTTGTGAAAGAGTCGCACCAGAAGATGGTATAGTTAATTTTCTTAAAAAGGAAAAAGTTTTTTGTCAAGACGTTATTAATTTATTTTCATCACATGATTTGGGAAATGGTATGTATTGCACGGGAAAAGGCTTGGATGAATTATTCTAAACTGGGTAAGGGCTAGTTTCTCTCTAACCCCCTCACCCCGCATGCGGCGGTTCACTCGCCGTTTGGATAACGGCACTTAATCCATTGATCTCTTAAAGACACTAATCCTTGGGCTTTAAGCTATTGCTTCGTTAAGCCCATTTGCATCGCTTTGGTTTTCACGTATCCGTCGCCGTATTGAGTGACAAATCCTTATACAACGGCACTTCCATCAATAAAGAGAATAAATAATCCAATAGAAAGTTATTAAATCCCAAGTCATGGTATCCACCGCCCTTACTTGGGGTACTTTCTGCCCTGACTAATGGCATTGACTGCCATCACTCACCATTAATCCGTTACATAGCCTCCTATGAAAAAATTCATTCAAAAACAGATTGGCTTAAGTCATGTCTCAATAATGAGTATAAAAACGACCCATTAAAATGTGATCGAAATTACGCTAAAAAGTACATTAGAAGGTGTATATTGTCATTGTTGTAGAAAACCGATACATCAATTTTATGATTATGATCGTTGGTTGAAATTACGCCATCTTCCTCTATTAGGGCAATTGGATTACTGGCTTTTTATGAACGGGGACAGCATCGTTTTCTTGCCAATGCCTTTGTTAAGGCTTACCAAAAAACCGCCCCTCGCTATGCTGAGTTATTAAACTATATTCAACAAGGGGGAATTTTAGGAACATTATAATGTTCAATAAGGAAGGAGCATCTACCTTGCTAAAAGTTTTCATCTTATAACGTTATGCTATCCTTAGAATTAGAAAATGAAGTCATAAAATAGGTAAAACAGTATGTCAATACCTTCACAAATATCAATGAATGAGCTTCTACAAAGTGTAGAAAATCTTCCTTTCAAAGAATTAGAACAATTTATACAACAGGTTTTAGCTTTGCGCGCTCAACGCAGTACAAATAGCTTATCAGCACAAGAAAGTGAGTTATTGGAGAGCATTAATCAGCCTATTTCCACATTATTACAACAGCGTTACAATCAATTAAACAAACAACAACGTCAAAATAATCTTAGTGAAGATGAACACAAAGAACTGTTAAATTTAATAGAACAGATCGAGAAATTTGACCTGCAACGCCTACGGTATCTCATTAAATTAGCAAAACTACGTAAGGTTTCACTTGATATAATCATGCAGGATTTAGGAATTAAAGCCGCTAATTATGTCTGACTATATTCCTAAAGCACTGCGAACATTAGTAGGAGAACGTGCGAATCACTGTTGTGAATATTGAAAAATACACCACGATTATTGGCTTAACCCCCATAGGTCGAGCAACGGTTGTCACCTTACAGTTAAATCGTTCTGCTTTAATAAATTTGCGTCGGGTTCTCTATGCTGTGGGAGAACATCCACCCAATCTGAACTGACATGCGGCTAAAATGGCTCAGCCATTGCAAAGGGTAAAGCGCAAACGGCAAACTTAACGGGTCCTGGATAAACGAAATCCCACGTCGTTGTCACGAGTCGAGGCAGCGTTCCAGTTACGGTAAGCAGAACGCACGCTCCTCGGGCTGCTGTACCAAGAACCACCACGCAACATGCGGGAACGCGAATCATTACTATTTGCACACTTGGTTTCTGAACCCACATAAACCCCGCCTTTAGGATAAGCAGAGCATGTCCATTCCCACACATTACCGATAGTGTCATATAGTTTCCAAGCATTTTTTTGATAAGAGCCGACGCTTGCTGTTTTCTTAGCAATGCCATCACTACATTCCTTATTCTTCCAAGCATAGCCTATACTTTTATCAGCATGGTTACCATATTTACACAACTCGGCATCATTATTTCCAAAGAAGTATTGTGTATTGCTTCCTGCCCGCGCAGCATACTCCCATTCAGCTTCCGTCGGTAAGCGATAATTGCGCCCCGTTTTTTTGTTTAACCAAGCGGCATATTCATTCGCATCATGCCAACTGACATTAATCACGGGGTGTTGACCACGTCCCCAACCTTCATCATTAGGCTTTTTATTAGATTGACAGCCACCATTATTGACACAAGTTTGCCATTCATCAAAGGTTACTTCAGTTTGTCCCATCCAAAAACCCTTAACACTGACCTCATGTACGGTTTCATCATTATCACAATTTTTACCACTCACACAGCCCATTTTAAATGTGCCGCCTTTAATAAAAACCATTTTAGGTTCAAAAGCTTGGCGGCTAAGGCTAATGCTTTGAGCAGGTTTTGCAATCGGTGTAGATGGCACGGTGACGGGTTTAATAGGCGGTGTGTTAATAACATTGCTGGGAGGGGCGGGTTTAGGATCAGGCAGCAAAGCTTGACCACAGCCTGCAAAACAAAACGGTGGTGGAGCTTGTATGGCTAAAAAAGGTGACTGTCCTTGGCTTTGTGAATTATTACTCACAGTCCAACTGACTTGGCTAAACATCTGGCTCGCTTGTATATTGGGTTTACCCAACCATTTCAATAGTTCAGCCGTAAACAGACCATTGCGACCACTGCCATCATTCGCTTTTTTACCTGCCCCTGCGGCATAAGCAATAATCGTACCACTGCTGCTTTCCATCCGTGCCAAACCTCTTGCATTGCTGCCGCGCCAAGAACGAAAGCTGCGAAAAGGGTTATTACGACAGGCATCTAATACCAGTATTTTTAGCGCAGGTGCAGCCGATTTAAGCTGATCCAAGACCCAATTGGCATTAATGGCTTGATAGTTTAAATCCGCTTCACCTTTT
>WFRR01000026.1 GCA_015486375.1 Thiotrichaceae bacterium | reverse complement strand
TCTCAAAATGGTATTGAAAATCCGTAAACAACGCGCAGAAAGTTGACAAGTGGAAATATGATCTAAGCAGCGATCGTAGATGATTTTGGAGTGTTCGTAATCGAAGAGGAAACGATTATCTTTGATAAAGCCCAGTTTTACGCCCAAGGCAAGCGGGATTTTACCTGTATTTTGAACAGACGCACAGGCAGGTCTATATGATGTCGCAGACATAAATCAATCCTTTTTCGATTGGTGAAATGAAGCTCTACCGCTGTTGCAAATACAACAACACAGGGCATGTTAAATCATGTTAGGTGCTGATCTTCTATCAGCGCGTCATACTGTTACAGATTCCCCTTTATAAATCAATCATTATTTTTAAAAAACTTTAAATCTTTGTTTTGTCTCTGTTTGTTGTTGTTGTCTTGTTTTTTTTGTAAAATTGTTTGATTGTTATTGTGTGCCATGAGTTGGGGCAGTTTGCTCCCCAAGTGATGGCAGTGAGTGACATTAGTTGGGGCTATTATTTCCTGACTGATGGCAGAGGGTGACATGGTTTAGGTTTTTTACTGCCCTGAGTCATGGCATGACTTGAGGCTGGTTACCCTTGCAGGATTAAAACTAGATAGACAGTGGCGTGCTGCTATTTGGAATGAATGAAGAACGCTTCTTTCAACTTCTGAATGCATTTAAAGCCAGTTATTCTTCATATTATGGTGATGAATTAAAATCTCAGTTGGTGGGTGATCAGTCTGTTTACTGTATTAAAAATGAAGAAGACCTTTTGCTTTTTACCTTATTTAGTCTTAAATCAGGATTAACTTATGATGTATCAGTCATTCTAAAAAAAGAATTGGATATATTAGTCAATCCTTCATTGGAAAAAAGCATGATTCTGCCTAGAATCATTATCCTATTTATGCGGATTTTTTCTTCCAATATAAAATTCTATTATTAGCAGGCATCGCATAATCCTTTTCTAGTGTTAAGCCTGTTGCATGAGCTAAATGATTAACCCACTCAAAATCTTTAATTCCACTATTGATATTTTGTGATTTTAACCAAGTATCAAATCGTGCATTACTGGCACTGGTATACTGCTTATCATAATTAAAAGGCCCATATACTATGAGTAAGCCTCCTTCTTGCATACAACTAGAAACGTATTTAAAAAATGCGCTCACATTAGATTGACTCATAATATGTAATGTATTGGCACTAAACACGGCATCAAACTGTTGTTTGGGCCAAGTATCTTTACTAACATCAAGACTAATGGGGGGATGAATATTAGGATTATTGGCTTCTTCTAGCCATAAATTAATACCTTGATGGTATTCAGAACGGTCACTGGTGTGCCATTGTAAGTGCGGCATATCTTCTGAAAAATATACAGCATGTTGTCCTGTGCCACTGCCAATTTCTAATAGTGTTTGGGAGTGTTTTAATAAGGGTTGGATAACATCGAGAATAGGCTGTCGATTTTGTTGGCAGGATTCTGAAAATGGCTTATTCATTAGGCTTTCCGATACGGTGAGTGTTGATGACATTTTTCTATATAGTCTTGAATCGCGCTGCGTTCATGTTGCACGAAATTTTCTAATGATACTTGAAACAGATTGTCTTGCATAAAATGACTGGATCGGGTTAATACAGGCACAAAGCCCCGTGCAATTTTATGTTCACCTTGCGCACCCGGTTCAAATGTTTTTAGACCTTGCTGAATCGCGTAATCAATGCCTTGATAGAAACAGGTTTCAAAATGCAAACCATCCAACGATTCACTACAACCCCAATGTCGTCCATAAAGCGTGTGGTCGCTTTGATACAACAATGCGCCTGCAATACATTGCTCCTGATCATCGGCTAGAATTAATATAATTTGTTCTGGCAATGTTTTAGCAATTTCTTTGAAGAATTCAGCATTGAAGGTGGCGATACTCCTTTTTTCATCAAAAGTTTTTTTATAAAAATAGGCAAAAGTATCCCAGTCTGTATCACTCGCACTGTGTCCATTTAGAATTCGATATTTAATCGCGTGCTTAGCTAATTTTCGCCGTTCTTGACGAATATTTTTACGTTTTTTGGCAGTCAATGCCACAAGAAAATCATCAAAATTTTGATAATTCTGGTTAAACCAATGAAATTGGCAATCGTGACGAATTAGGGGTTTATGGTTTTCTAACCAATCTTGTTCGTCTTTTTGCGGAAACAGAATATGAACACCACTAAAATTTCCTGTTTGGGCAATTTCTTGCAATGCACTCAATATCAATGGATAAACTTGCTCTTTGTGCTGATCCAGACATAATAAGCGTTGCCCATTGGCAGGCGTGTAAGGGGTTGCCGAAACTAACTTGGGATAATATTGCCGCCCGTGTTGCTGCCATGCTTGCGCCCAACTATCATCAAAAACAAACTCACCATAAGAGTTATATTTCTGATACAAAGGCATTACTGCGATTAATTCATTTTGTTGTTCTTCTGCTTTATTGCTTGTTTCTACTGAAGTTTGAGTTTGATAAATGGCTAAATGACAAGGAATCCAACCAAACTTATGACCGACACAGCCATGTTTTTCCATTGCATGTAAGAATTCATGTTTCATAAAAGGATGATTATCTTTAACAAGCGCATTCCATTGTTGCTTAGGAATATCTGCAATCTGAGCATGAATTTTTACAGTGAGATGAGTGAGCATGGTTATTATATCGAATGAAGTTACGATCATAATAACCCACCTTATTATGATTCCCTAAATTACTAATTAAAGAGTTCTTATGTTTAGACAAATCCCCCCTCTTCCAACCGCTAAAAGTGCTTTATCGGGCAGAGAAACAGCAATATCTATCACTAATCAACACTATGTTAATCAAAACCCTATACAAGCACCTTGGCTTGATGGAATTGAAATATTGGTTGTCGGTATGGGCTGTTTTTGGGGCGCAGAAAAAAGTTTCTGGTTATTAAACGGTGTGTACTCTACCGCAGTGGGTTACAGCGCAGGATTTACGCCAAACCCAACTTATCAAGAAGTCTGTTCAGGGCAAACCGCACATAATGAAGTGGTTTTAGTTGCTTACGATCCTAAAATGATTAGCCTTGCTGCTTTATTGAAGAATTTCTGGGAAAGTCATAATCCGACTCAAGGAATGCAGCAAGGTAATGATCGAGGCACACAATACCGTTCAGGTATTTATTGCACTACGGATGAACAATACCAATATGCTCAAAAGAGTAAAAGCCGTTTTCAAGTCGCACTGGATCAACAAGGGCAAGGCAAGATTACGACGGAAATTATGATGGCAACACCCTTCTATTATGCCGAAGAGTACCATCAACAATATTTAGCTAAAAATCCAATGGGATATTGTGGGTTAGGCGGGATTGCAGGAATTTGTTTACCTGATTAAGCCTTATTATCTGGCTGTGAAATATATGCGTTTGTTTTGGCAACTTGTAATTTTTGATAAGCGGTTAATAACTTTTGGTGCATTTCACAATGATTTAGTGATAAAGTTGGCATGACTAAATCAGCAAATAATTCTTTGCCTGCTAACCATTCTTGTGCTTGTATTACAGCACTCTGTCCATATAAATTTTCTAAATTTTCTAAATAAAGAGCAGGGTTATCTAGCATTAATAAGGTTTCAATACAGAGATACAGTTGTGTTTCTTGTTGACTCAGTTGTCCATTATATTGAATCCATTCACAACCTTGTAAAATAGCGTTTTGATCAGAGACTGCGAGGGCTAAACGAGTTTTCAACTCTCCAATACGCAGGGTTGCCCATTTACTTTTTGCATCAGGTGCTAGACCGACTAAAGCTGCGACAGGGTGTTGTTCATCAAAACCTTCATCATTCAGTTGTTGTAATAGGTTAGCAAGCTGTTGTTGATTTAAACGAGGTAAAGAAAGAATGGCGACGCGATAGGTCATCGCGGCATTATTGTTGTCCCAAATTAAATCATCAGGTGGATAGATTTCCGAACAATTAGGTACGATAATACGACAGCCATAAACCCCTAAATGTTGATAATCACTAATATAAATTTGCTTACCTTCTTGATGTAATGTTGCAGACAAGTGCTCAAACTCCTGCTGTGTTGAGCCTGAGAAATTCCAATCAACAAATTTATAATCACTATTTTTAGATAAAAATTTCCATGCAATCACACCACTTGAATCAATAAAGTGTGTTTCTAAATTATGTGACGCACCAATTTCTTCTTGATCAAAACTGGCTTGGGAAAAACCTGTTAAGGCATTTAAGCCTCGCCCTTGCAGTAGTTCTGTCAAAGTCCGCTCTAAGGCGACTTCAAAGCAAGGGTGTGCGCCAAAACTAGCAAAACAACCTTGATCATATGAATTTAATAAGGTCACATTGATAACAGGATATTTACCGCCTAAAG
This sequence comes from Thiotrichaceae bacterium, assembly GCA_015486375.1. GTDB lineage: Bacteria > Pseudomonadota > Gammaproteobacteria > Thiotrichales > Thiotrichaceae > S015-18. The sequence continues at coordinate 21,344 of WFRR01000026.1, read as the reverse complement.
AGGCATCTTTTAGCAAGAGACTATAGCCCTCTGCTTTTAACGCAGTAATACCTTCCATAATTTTAGGGTAACGCGCTAATACGCTATTAGGAATATCAGGTAGGCAAATACTTTCAGCAATCACTTTGAATTTAACCCAGCGTTCAAAGATTTCTGATAAAGCCTGAACCCGTGCTTCTGCAACACTATTACCCGCTGACATACCGTTGCTGACATATAAATTAGCAATAATATTGACTGGAAAATAGTAATCTTTTTGATCCGATTGGCAGGTATAAGGCAAAGCACAAATGCCTCGGCTTTGATTGCCTGAATTGGTATCGACTAAATTAATCGGTTGTAGGGTTTGATCAGGATCGTAATAACGCCAAAGTTCAGGGCTTAATAAATCGTCACTCCAAGTCACCTGATTGTTTTCAAGCGCAAACCATTTTTCATTCGGATAATGGACAAATTCTGCATGAGCAATTGCTTCACCTAAGTAAAAATCTGCAAAGAAATAATTACAATTTAAGCGTTCAAAGAATTCACCTAAAGCACTGGCTAAGGCTGCTTGTTTGGATGCACCTTTACCATTGGTAAATAATAAGGGGCAATCTTGATCACGAATATGCACCGACCATACATTAGGAATGGGGTTGAGCCATGAATGCTCCTCGATCGAAAAACCTAACTGCTGCAATTTTTGTTGCATTGTGTGAATAGAATCATCAAGTGCAGCATCTTTGCCGAGAATATGGAGAGGGTTATTCATTACTTATCGCTCAAATTTCGTACTAGTGAATAGAGATTTAAAAGAATCAATCACAACGATAGCAGAGAGCTATCATTATGATTGAGTTTTTCTTACAGTGTTTATTTAGAGTGTCTAACGCGGTAACTCTGATTCACCCATTAAATAGGCATCCACAGAGCGCGCACATTGTCGCCCTTCACGAATTGCCCATACGACTAGAGATTGTCCGCGACGCATATCACCAGCACTAAAGACTTTGTCTAAAGAGCTGTAATAAGCTTTATCGCCTTCGGTACTGGCTGCAACATTGTTACTGCCATCATAAGCAACGCCGAGTTCATTTAACATGCCTTTATGCACAGGATGTACAAAGCCCATTGCAAGGGTAATTAAATCCGCTTTAAGTTCAAATTCTGAACCTGCTACTTCATTCATTTGCCATTGACCAGAATCACTTTGTGTCCATTCGACTTTAATGCACTTAACCGCCGTTAATTTGCCATTTTCACCGACAAACTCTTTAGTCGCGACAGAAAATAAACGTTCACAACCTTCTTGTTGTGAAGTTGAGGTACGCATTTTATTTGCCCATTCAGGCCATACCATCAATTTATCTTCTTTCTCAGGGGGTTTCGGCATAATCTCCAGTTGCGTAATGGAGGCTGCGCCATGTCGGGCGGATGTGCCAATACAATCCGAACCTGTATCACCCCCACCAATGACAACCACATGCTGACCTTCAGCCGAAATTACCGTTTCATTCGGTTTAGTTAAACCTTGAATTTTGCGGGTATTGCTACGCAGGAAGTCCATTGCAAAATGAATGCCTGATAGTTCACGATTCGCAAGCGGTAAATCTCGTGGCTGTTCTGAGCCACCTGCTAAAATGACCGCATCATAGTTATTGACTAAGTCTTGTGCAGGTATATCAACCCCAATATTAATATTGGTTTTGAATTCCACCCCTTCTGCTAACATTTGTGAAATTCGACGATCAATGATTTTCTTTTCTAGTTTAAAATCAGGAATACCAAAGCGTAGTAAACCACCAGCGGCTTCTTGACGTTCAAACACGGTGACAGAATGCCCTGCTCGGGCTAACTGTTGTGCCGCAGCGAGTCCCGCCGGACCAGAACCGACAATTGCAACGGTTTTGTCCGTTTTGTATTCGCTTCTTTGTGGTTGAATCCAGCCATTTCTCCATGCTTTTTCGATAATTGCTGATTCAATCGTTTTGATTGCAACAGGCGTATCTTCAAGGTTTAAAACACACGATTCTTCACAGGGTGCGGGGCAAATTTTTCCTGTAAATTCAGGAAAATTATTAGTGGAGTGCAAGGTGTTTAAGGCTTCTTTCCAATCTCCCTGATAAACCAAATCATTCCAATCAGGAATATTGTTATTAACAGGGCAGCCAGTATGACAAAAAGGAATGCCGCAATCCATACAGCGTGCGCCTTGATCCTTTAATTGCTGTTCATCTAAATTGAAAGAAAACTCCTTAAAATGTTTAAGGCGTGTTTCCACGGGTGCATAACTTGGAACTTGGCGATCAAATTCTAAAAATCCTCTTGCTTTTCCCATGACTAGTGACCTCCTTGCTCAGCATTTTCGGCTGATTGTTCGTTCTGCATTTCTAATATGGCACGACGGTATTCAGTTGGCATAACTTTGACAAATTGGGGTAAATAGTCTGTCCAGTTTTCCAAAATCCGCTTAGCGACCGCACTGTTAGTATAATGTGCATGTTGTTGAATCATCTGTTTAAGACGCTGTTGATCAAAACGATTTAAGTTGTTTTGAATATCTTCGACTGAAACGGCTTCATCATTTGCATTAATTGACTCTAATTCAACTTGTGCCATATTACAGCGTTGCTCAAAAGTACCTTCCTCATCTAAGACATAAGCAATACCTCCTGACATCCCTGCGGCAAAATTACGTCCTGTTGCCCCGAGTACGACGACAACACCGCCCGTCATATATTCACAACCGTGATCACCGATGCCTTCTACCACGGCACTCGCGCCAGAGTTACGCACACAGAAACGTTCACCTGCAACCCCACGGAAATAGCTTTCACCTTTGACTGCACCGTACATAATGGTATTACCCACAATGATATTTTCTTCCGCTTTTTGCATCGCCGTATTTTTAGGAGGATAAATAATAATATGTCCACCTGACAAACCTTTACCCACGTAGTCGTTACCTTCACCTTCTAATTCAATGGTGATACCTTGGGCTAACCACGCGCCTAATGACTGTCCTGCTGTACCCGTTGCTTTGATATAAATACTATCATCTGCCAATCCAGCTAAACCATAACGTCGGGCTACTTCGCCTGACAGCATAGTGCCAAAAGTACGATTGTAGTTATGAATATCGACTGCAATTTTAACGGGTGTTTTATGCGCTAAAGCGGCTTGGGCTTGGACAATTAAATCATTATCAGCGGCGGCTTCCAAACCGTGATCTTGCGTTTCACAGTTATAAATCGCGGTATCTTTATCGGCTTCTACTTGATAGAAAATCTTCGAGAAATCTAAGCCTTGTGCTTTCCAATGTTTAATGGCTTTACGCTTAGACAAACGATGAGATTGACCAATCATTTCATTGAAATTGCGATAACCTAGCTTTGCCATTTCTTCTCGAATTTCTTCAGCGACCATAAAGAAGTAATTGATGACATGCTCTGCTTTACCTGTAAAGCGTTTACGTAATACAGGGTCTTGTGTTGCGACACCCACAGGACAGGTATTTAAATGACACTTACGCATCATTAAGCAACCTTCTACAATTAAAGGTGCAGTGGCAAAACCAAATTCATCTGCACCCAATAATGCGCCAACCACCACATCCCGTCCTGTTCGCATGCCGCCATCCACTTGTACAGAGACGCGACTACGTAATTTATTTAAGACTAAAGTTTGATGAGTTTCTGCTAAACCCAGCTCCCATGAAGAGCCTGCATGTTTAATTGAAGTGAGTGGCGATGCACCTGTTCCACCGTCGTAACCTGAAATCGTAATATGATCCGCGTGCGCTTTAGTCACACCTGCAGCAACCGTACCGACTCCGACTTCAGACACTAATTTGACACTGATGCGCGCTTTAGGATTGGTATTCTTTAAATCATGAATAAGTTGAGCTAAATCTTCAATTGAATAAATATCATGATGTGGCGGGGGTGAAATTAAGCCAACACCGGGGGTAGAGTGTCGTACTGCCCCAATAATTTTATCGACTTTATGCCCTGGTAATTGTCCACCTTCACCGGGTTTTGCACCTTGAGCCATTTTAATTTGAATTTCATCCGAGTTGACTAAATATTCAATCGTAACGCCAAAACGCCCAGAAGCAACTTGTTTAATGGCAGAGCGTTCGGGATTCATTGAACCATCGGGTAAGGGTACAAAGCGTTTTTTCTCTTCACCCCCTTCTCCTGAATTGGATTTACCTCCCAATTTATTCATAGCAATGGCTAAAGTTGAATGGGCTTCATAAGAGATAGCGCCAAAGGACATTGCGCCTGTCACAAAGCGTTTAACAATTTCTTTAGCAGGTTCAACTTCATCCAAAGGAATCGCTTGATTAGCGTAATCGAATTCGAATAAACCACGAAAAGTTTGTAAATCTTCTACCTGTTTATTGATTGCATCGGCATATTCTTTATAGCTTTCAGGGTTATTACTACGGGTTGCATGTTGTAATTTGGAAATCGTATCAGGTGTCCAGACATGGCTTTCACCTCGAATACGATAAGCATAATCACCACCGACATCCAGTTGCTTAGCATAAATAGGATTATTGCCATAAGCATTACGATGCCAAGTGACGGCTTCTTGTGCTACGTCTTCTAAGCCAATCCCTTCAACGGAAGTGGCTGTACCTTCAAAATATTTATCAACGAATTCACTATTTAGACCAACAATATCAAATATTTGTGAGCCACAATAAGATTGATAGGTCGAAATACCCATTTTAGACATGACTTTGTATAAGCCTTTACCGACCGCCTTAATATAACGAGAATGTAAATCATCTTCGCTTAAATCAGCACTCAGGCTATCCTTTGAAGCAGAAAGCGTTTCAAAAGCAATATAAGGGTTAATGGCTTCCGCACCATAACCTGCTAGCGTGGCAAATTGATGTACTTCACGCGCTGCTCCCGTTTCAACCACCAAACCTGTTTCTGTACGTAAACCTATACGCGTTAGGGCTTGATGGACAGCTGAAGTCGCTAATAAAGCAGGAATAGCAAGATGAGTGGCATCCATTTGTCGGTCGGAAAGGATAATAATATTATCACCTTGTCCAACCGCATCAATCGCTTGTGTACAAACGGCTGCAATGGCGGCTTTCATACCTGCTGCACCTTGTTTTGCAGGGTAGCAAATCGAGACAGTATGTGTTTTAAATGTGCCTTGTGTTGATCCCTCCACCGCGCGGACACGTTCTAAATCACGATTACTTAAAATCGGTTGACTAATGTCCAAGCGCATATGTTGATCGCCGCCTGCAATACCGAGTAAATTCGGACGAGGGCCAATCTGAGAAACCAGTGACATAACGATTTCTTCACGAATGGGGTCAATGGGTGGATTGGTCACTTGGGCAAATTTTTGTTTAAAGTAGTTTGCAAGTGGCTTCGCTTTACTCGATAAAATAGCAGGCGGATTATCAGCGCCCATTGAGCCATTGCCTTCCATACCTGTTAATGCCATCGGGGTCATTAAGAATTTAATATCTTCTTGCGTAAAACCAAAGGCTTGTTGATGTTTTAATAACACCTCAGGAGAATTAGGCATCGGACCGACACCCACAGGCAAATCCTTAAGATGAATTTGAGTTTGATCTAAACAATTTTGATAAGGATGCTGCTGTGTCAAGGTTTCCTTGATTTCAGAATCATCCACAATACGACCTTCTTCAAGATCGATTAATAACATTTTACCTGGTTGTAAACGCCATTTTTTAATAATAGTTTCTTCAGGAATCGGTAAAACACCCATTTCTGATGCCATCATAACGGTGTCATCACTCGTAACGATGTAGCGGGCAGGACGTAGACCATTACGATCTAAGGTTGCGCCAATTTGACGACCATCGGTAAAGGCAAGTGCCGCAGGTCCATCCCAAGGCTCCATTAATGCGGCATGATACTCGTAGAATGCACGACTATCTTTGTCCATTAAATCATTACTCGTCCATGCTTCAGGCACTAACATCATCATGGCATGTGCCATTGAGTAACCACCGAGGGTTAATAGCTCAAAGGCATTATCAAAACTGGCAGTATCTGATTGTTCTTTACGAATAATCGGCCAGATTTTATTAATATCATCGCCAAATAATTCTGAGCGCATGGAGTGTTTACGGGCTTCCATCCAGTTGATATTGCCACGGACGGTATTAATTTCACCGTTATGCGCCACCATACGGAATGGCTGAGCTAAGTCCCATGTTGGGAAAGTATTGGTTGCAAAGCGTTGATGTACTAACGCTAGTGCTGATTCCATACGGGGATCAACAAGGTCTTGGTAATATTCACCGACCTGATCAGAGAGCAACATACCTTTGTAGGATAAAAGGCGTGAAGACATACTACTGACATAAAAGCTTTTCGCTTCTTCTTTGCCTGAAGCGTGAATAGTATTTTCAATTAGCTTACGCGCAACAAATAATTTACGTTCAAAGGCATCTTGATCTGCACAGTTATCACCCTGTTCAATAAAGACTTGGCGCATAACAGGTTCTGTTGGCTTAACTGAATAGCCTAAACCTGTTGGATCAACAGGGGTATCTCGCCAACCTAATAAAATTTGTCCTTCTTCAGCTAAGATTGTTTCAATCATTTGCTCACAGTAATGACGAGTCGCATCATTACGCGGTAAAAAGATTACACCGACGGCATATTTACCTGAATCGGGTAAGTTAAAAGGAGTAACAGCCTGTAAAAACTTATGAGGCATTTGTAATAAAATACCTGCACCATCACCTGCTTTAGGATCCGCACCTACTGCACCACGGTGAGTTAAATTTTTGAGAATTTGTAAGCCTTGCTGAATAATATTATGCGATTTGCGATTTTTAATATCGCAAATAAAACCTACACCACATGAGTCATGCTCATTCTGTGGATCATATAGACCCTGTTTTGATGGCAAACCAATATGCCCCATACTGTTAATCCTCTTTAAATGCTTGATAGCTTTGACGAACGCGAAGCTAAAGATTTAGTCTCATTGACATGTAATAATGACTATTAGCAAGAAAACACAATCATTATCGCGTGTGTAAAATTTCTTCCCTAGCAATGATTGTGAATAAGCCCTGCAAATTCACTATTTTCCCCGTCGTAATACAATTAATAATACGATTTATACTTCCACAACTAGCAGGTAAAGGGCAGAGTAGAGTATACAATTTTAAGTTGTTATTCTAGTCAATATCTCTATTGACCCACGTATATACACCATGATAGCTCAACATTTTCAATTAAACGACGCACTTGCTTATCAACAGTGGCGTGAAAAAAAGTTAGCCGCTTATCCTCTCAAACTGGCTAATTACCAAACTTATATCAAGGATATTCATCATCCTAGTGCAACTGAACTGGCACATATTCAAGCTGCTTACCAAACAACGAATATGGCGTTTTATCGTTTTTCTGTCGATAAAGAACAGGAAAAAGAACTTATTTATCAATTGGGTACTCAACTGGGTTTAAAGCAGCTTGACCATAATTTATGTGCAGATCAGGATCGTTTAACGTCTATTCGTGTTACTCAACATCAAGGACAGCATAACTACATCCCCTATAGTAATAAGCGGCTTAGCTGGCATACAGATGGCTATTATAATCCGCCTGATCAGCAAATTCGTGGCATGTTGCTGCACTGCTCAATGCCTGCGATGCAAGGCGGGGCGAGTCTATTAATGGATCATGAAATTCTTTATATCTTACTGCGTGATCAAAACCCCGCGTGGATTAGTGCTTTGATGCAATCTGACTGTATGACCATTCCTGCTAATATTCTTAATGGAAAAATTATTCGCCCGATCTGTTCTGGTCCTGTGTTTTCCTTTGATGCTAAGGGGCAATTACATATGCGTTACTCCGCTCGTTTAAGAAATATCCAGTGGCGTGATGATCCTGACACACAGGCTGCACGCGCCTTTATTCAGACCTTATGGCAAGCTGAAGATTCCCCTTACATTCTGTGTTACACGCTTCAGGCTGGAGAAGGACTCATCTGCAATAATGTTTTACATCGACGCACTGCATTCACCGATAATAAACAGGACGCACAAAAACGCCTATTATACCGAGGGCGTTATTACGACCGCCTGAATTAACGTTTTAATGATAACATTGAGTTATTTGTGGAACTTATAGGCAAAATATTTCTCTGTACAAATAACTCGTTGATATGAGTTTGATCGAACCTTTTAATCACTTTAAACAAAATTTGAGGACGAAAAACAATGAAAAAAATTCTTTTTCTCATGGTATTCATATTAGCAGGTTGCTCTAGCACCCCTGATAAAACCGATGATGGACTTGGAACCGTCGTTCCTGTTGATGATCTTTCATGGATTGCGAATAAAGTGTTTCTGAATGAAACCAGTGGCGATTACGACAAATTGGTATTTTGGAGTCAGCAAGAAGAATTTATGTCATTGGGTATTGCGCATTTCATTTGGTATCCACAAGGTCAAAATGGACGTTATACTGAAACCTTCCCTAATTTAATTAAATATTTTGAATCAGTTGCAGAGCCTGTGCCACAGTGGGTCAGTAATGCAGCACAGTCAGGCGCACCGTGGCAATATCGCCAAGCTTTCTTAAATGACCGACACTCTAACAATGTGCAAGAGCTACGCCAATTACTCAGCCGTACAATGAATTTACAAGCGAACTTTATGGCACAACGCTTAAGAAATGCGCTGCCCTTAATGACCCGTCACGTCAGTGATTATGAACGTGAAAAGATTATTGCGCGTTATAAAGCAATCGAAAAAACCAATAAAGGGCTTTATCCCTTATTAGATTATGTGAATTTCAAAGGTGAAGGCACAGCACAAAAAGAACGCTATCAGGGTCAAGGCTGGGGTTTATTACAAGTTTTACAAGCGATGCCTGATGTTAGCCCTGGTGCGAATGCTTTAAATGAATTTGCTAATGCGGCTGAAATGGTACTAAAACGTCGAATTCGTAATTCACCGCCTGAACGTCGAGAGCAAAACTGGCTGGCAGGTTGGACACAACGGACTAATAGTTATCGTCCACATCGTTTATGGCGTTAGATATTGACCTAGTACGGCATTTTTACCCTGCTTTTTAACTTGATAAAGCGCGTGGTCTGCAACACTGACTAATTGTGTTGCAGATTGCTTAATACAAGCGTGTTTTTGATTATATAATTGTTCAGATTGACAACTTGCAATACCGATACTCAAACTAACTTGAGATGTTTCTATATATTTCATTGCTACTTTTTCAGCTAAATTTTCAGCTAATCTTATTGCATTCTGTAATGAGGTATTAGGTAATAAAATAGCAAATTCATCACCACCATAACGGGCAATCGTATCGTCATGACGCTGTATAACATTTTTCATTATTTTAGCAATATCGACAAGACAAGCATCACCTGCAAGATGACCTTTTTGATCGTTATAGTGTTTGAAGTTATCCACATCAAGCATCAATAGGCTTAATGGTGCCGTTGTGCTAAGCATTTTTTGCCACTCTATTTGTAAATATTGATCAAAACCGCGTCGATTGACTAATTGAGTTAATGCATCCGTCTGAGCTTTCATATTTGCAAGGGCTTGAATTTTTCGAGATTGATCCAATCTTTGAGATAAACTGACGATAATCAGTAGCATTATTAAACAAAGAATCAATAGAAATGCGATAAGGAATGTATACATCATTATAATATTCCAAATATTGGATTTTTATCCCCGTACTGTATGTAATAACTGAAAGAAAAATAAAGTGATATGAAACTAGAAATACCTGAAAATTTAGTGAACAAAAAGACTTGGCAACGTATCTTATACACATTGCTATTTTCAATTGCCTTTAGCTTAGCAAAAACGATTTTGACCGCTATCGTTATTATTCAATTAATCATTGTATTATTTACAGGAAATACACAAGATACTTTGAAAGGTTTTTCACAACAACTGTCTCGTTATCTGTATCAAATTACCCAATATGTAAGTTTCAACAGTGAAAAACAACCTTTTCCCTTTGGTGATTGGCCAAAAAAAGCTGTACCCGAAGATGCAAATTTTTCTTAAAATGCACGAATGCAGGGTTCTGATTCCTTAATCATGGGTAAAGTAAGTAGCGGGCATACTATTAAGCTTTGTTTGTTTTCACGTAAATACTCAGTTAATTTTTCTAAAAATACCCCGAGTGTTGCAGCAATACGCCGAGTCCTTACGTTTAATACAAATGTAATCGAAGGGCAAGGAGCTACACTATAATGTTAAAAAAAATTCCGTTCTCCCCAATATTACCCATTTTGTTGATGTCATTGAGTTTATCTGCGTGTATGGGAATAGGCGAAGAACCTGCCAAAGTCTCTGTTTCTCAAACTGTTTCGCCTTTTGAGAGTAAAAATAAATGTGGTAATGAAGCCAGTTATACCATAGAAGGTAAGACTTATAATGTGTTAAAAACTGCACAAGGCTATCAAAAAGAAGGGTCTGCATCATGGTATGGTGCCAGTTATCAGGGCAATAAAACTGCAGGTTGTGAAGTATTCGATATGTTTGCTTATACTGCTGCTCACCGTACATTACCCTTACCTAGTTATGTGCGTGTGACTCACCAAGAAAATAAAAAATCGGTGATTGTTAAGGTGAATGATCGTGGTCCTTTTGACTCTCAAAACGATATTGACTTATCCTTTGCTGCTGCAAATGCAATTGGGATGGTGAAATCTAAACAGGCAAAGGTTAATATTGAAGCATTAGATACGACACAAATTGATTTGCTCAACTCTGTTAAAACCACACCAAAAACTCAACATAGCAAAGAAAATAAGCCCCTTATTTCCTCCACTGAAGCGCATAAGACAAATACGATACAAACCATTGAAGCTCAGCAAAACATACCCTATGCAAAAACAAGCACGCGTTCTAAAGCGGTATTTTACGTTGTTGCAGGGACTTACTCTACTAATCGTGAGGCGGTGGATATGTTCGTACGTCTACTCTCTATTGGTATTAATAAAACCGAAATGGCAACAGCATATGGTAATAATCAGGAGTATTATATGGTACGCATTGGCCCTCTGTACGGACAGGATCAAATTGATAAAATTAAAGACCGTCTCACTCAAGATGGATTAACCCGTTTTAAAGTAGTAAATGATTAGCTTTGCAAAAAAATATCATATACTCATACGCATATTTACAACGAAAGGACTCATAGACACAATGGCTAAAATCCCTTATTTATTTTTAATTGCTCTTTTATTGTTGGGCAGCTTTAACTTACATGCTGATAACATTGATAAACCTGAGTTAGATGCATCTAGTTATTTGCTGATTGATTTTCAAAGTGGCGATACATTAGTTGAGAAAAATGCCTATCAACGTATAGAACCTGCCAGTATCACTAAAGTTATGACGGCTTATGTGATCTATCAAGAACTCGCCGCAGGCAATATTTCTATTGATGATGATGTGTTGATTAGCCAAAAAGCATGGGAAATGAAAGGTTCTCGCATGTTTGTCAAGTTAGGCAAGAAAGTTAAATTGCACGAAATGTTACTGGGCTTGATTGTACAATCAGGCAATGATGCTGCTGTTGCCTTAGCAGAGCATATTGCAGGCAGTGAAGAAGCTTTTGTTGCCCGCATGAATTTAGTGGCTAAAGAGCTTAAATTAAATGATACCCACTACGAAAATGTGACGGGTTGGCCTTCCCCTAATCATTACACCACTGCCAGTGATATTGCCAAATTAGCTAAATATTTAATTACCAACTTTCCAGAACACTATAAAACTTATTCCCAAAAAGAATATACCTACAATAAAATCAATCAACGCAATCGTAATCAGTTGCTATGGAAAGATAAGAGTGTTGATGGCATTAAAACAGGTCATACAGAATCTGCAGGTTATTGCTTAGCCGCTTCAGCAAAACGCAATGGTATGCGCCTTATTTCCATTATCCTTGGTACCAATAGCTCAGAAGAGCGCACTGCTTACACGCGTCAATTATTAGAATTTGGTTTTCGTTTTTATGAGACGCATTTACTCTATAAAGCAGGCTCGGTCTTAACAGAAGCACGGGTTTGGAAGGGCAATAAAAATAACGTTCCACTTGGCACAATTGATGATCTTTATGTCACCATCCAGAAAAATCAGTATAAAACTCTAAAAGGTATTATGGAAATTAATACAGGTATTGATGCTCCGATTAAACGCGGTGATGTACTCGGTAAAATTGCACTGACTTATAATGGCAAAGTAGTACGAGAAGCCCCTTTAATTGCCATGCAAAATGTAGATGAAGGTGGTTATTGGGATCGCGTGATTGATAGTGTGAAGAAGTTTTTTGATTAGCCGTATTACTGATTAAATCATTAACTGTCGCGAGATAAAATTTATGCCTGAAGTAAATAAACAAGAATCATTGATTGAATTTCCTTGCCATTTCACCATTAAAATTGTTGGTCTGAATATACCTGAATTTCATAGTACGGTCTGTTCCACTGCTAAACAATATGATGTCGGTTTTGATGAAAGTCAAAATCGTTCTCGACTTGGCAAAACAGGCAAATATTGTAGTTTAAGTATTCGTGTCTATGTCACGAAAAAAGTAACCTTGGATAAAATTTATCAGGATTTAACTCGCTGTGAATACATTAAGTGGGTATTATAAAAAAGCATTCCAATATACTGACTGTGCGTTATTTAGGCTATCAGGATTATCAAACTGTCTTTCAAGAAATGCAGCAATTTACGGCTCAACGTACTGAAGATAGTATTGATGAAATCTGGTTTTTAGAACACCCTTCAGTATTTACTTTAGGACGCAATGGTAAATCTGAACATATTCTTGATGCAGGAGATATTCCCGTTATCCAGATTGATCGAGGCGGACAAGTCACTTACCATGCCCAAGGGCAATTAATTGTTTACCTTTTATTAGATATTCGTCGTGCCAATATTGGCGTACGGCAATTAGTCACATTGATGGAAAATTCCATTATTAACTTCTTAGCAGAGCAATTGATTACTGCACAAAGTCAAACGAATGCCCCCGGCGTGTATGTCAAACAACAGAAAATTGCCGCATTAGGTTTACGTATTAGCAAAGGGCGTAGTTATCATGGTCTAAGTTTAAATATCAATATGGATCTAAGCCCATTTCAGCGTATTAATCCCTGTGGCTATCAAGGCCTAGAGATCACTCAATGCGCCGATCTAGGCTTTTCTCCTTGTGTGAATACCGCAGGTAAATCCTTGCTAAAAGACTATCTTATTCCTGCGTTGGGCTACTGGGCTGATCGGGTGTTGTGGTATTAACAGAGGGTTCTATATCTAGTGATGCTGAAGCGGTTGATTTTTTGCCAAAATCACTGTGTAAGTTCTTGGTTAATTCCTTAATGTCCCCTCCTTCTAAGCCAACCTCTCTTAAGAGTGATTCGACTAAAGGTGCTTGCGCTTTATAGCGTAAGGCACTATCCACCACTTGATCAGCCAGACTACCGCCGCCTGAATTAGAGTCTGAACCATTACCTCCGCCACGATTACCATTAAGACCATCAACATGCATAATTTTAATACCGTCAATATTCTCAATCGGTTTAACACTCTCACGAATAATAGCAGGCAGTTGATTAACAATTTGTTGTTTAACTTGCAAAGAGACTTGATCATTAGAAAGTAGGTTAGCCGCTTCATTGAGGGCTTTCTTGCCTGCAGCTTCAATGGCATAACGCATTTTAGCCGCTGTCGCTTCTACCTTTTCTGCATCAGCCGTACCCGTTGCAATAATACGATGTCGATCAGCTTCTTTACTGGCACTAATAACTTCAATTAATTTATTACGTTCAGCAACTTCTTTATCTTTAGCAGTTTGAATTTTTTCTGAAATTTTGGCGGCTTGTGCTTTGACTTGGTCAGTTTGTATCCAATTTTCTGCAATAATTTGTTGAGTTTTAGCACGCATAACACTTTCTTTACGCTCATATTCTAAAATAGTCACTTCTTTCTCAACTTCTACCTTTTCAATTTCTTGTTCAATACGTAATTCTCTTTCCTTGATACGCTTTTTTTGATCTAACTCAGCAAAACGAATTTCTCGATCTCTTGATAATTCGGCTGCCTTTTCATTTTTATCAATTTCGATTTTTCTTAGTGTTGCCTCATAATCTCTTTCTTTAATAGCCACTTCCTTTTTTTGTTTTAGATCATTTTGTATTTTCTCATTTTCTGCTAATTGTTTTCTTATATAAGTAATTCCTGCTGCATTTAACGCATTATCTTCAGGAAAATAATCTAGATGAGTTTGATCCATTGCTGTTAATGCTACTGAGACCAATTCTAACCCCATATCTTCCAATACTTTGGAAACACTATCTTCCACCGCGACACTAAACTCTTGGCGTTTTTCATGCAGTTCTACCATATCCATTTCGGCTGCAACACTCCGCAATGAACCGACACAGAAACCTTCAATTTGTTCCTTTAGCTCTTCGGATGACATGGTTTTGTCACCCAAGGTTCGTGCGGCAATTGAAATCATTTTTGCATCGGCTTTGACGCGAATATGAAATTCAGCATGGACATCAACCCGTACACGATCATGGGTAATCAGAGCCTGTTCATATTTGCGGATAATTTCTATGCGTTGAGTTTTCATATTGATGGCGACGGCTTCATGAAACACTGGCAATACAAAATCACCACTATCCATTAATACCTTTTCACCGCCCAGTCCTGTACGGACATAAGTTTTATTTTTAGTAGGTAATGTATAAAAGGCCATATAGAGACCCGCTATGATAAGAAGTATGATCGCAATGATGATTGCGATTGACCAAATAGGACTTGAGAAAATCATTTATAAAACCTGTATCAAGTATGTGACATTTATAGATAGAGTATATATGGTTTGCGTTAATTTTTAGAATAAAGTCGATAGGTCAATAATTATGACACAAGCAGTAGAACGTCCCAAAAAGCAAACGCAAGCAGGCATTAAACACCGTGGTGAATCAAAAGTTGCCAGAATCCCGATTAAAGTCACCCCGAGTACAAAAATTTTACGTAAACCTCGTTGGATTCGTGCTCAAGCCCCCACCCATCCAAAGGTTAAACAACTTAAAGCCATTTTGAGAGAGCAAAAATTACATACCGTTTGTGAAGAAGCGGCTTGTCCTAACCTAGGAGAATGCTTTGCTAAAGGCACAGCCACCTTTATGATTATGGGTGATATTTGTACGCGCCGTTGTCCTTTTTGTGATGTAGCACATGGTCGCCCTAATCCGCTTGATGAAAATGAGCCTAAAAAATTAGCTAAAACGATTCAATCAATGGACTTATCTTATGTAGTGATTACTTCAGTTGATCGTGATGATTTACGTGACGGGGGGGCAGCGCATTTTGTTGACTGTATTCAATCAGTACGCAATCTCAATCCAGAAATACAAATTGAAATACTAACGCCTGATTTTCGTGGGCGTATGGATAGAGCCTTAGATATTATGGATCAGGCTTTACCTAATGTCTTTAATCACAATTTAGAAACAGTACCCCGCTTATATAAGAAAGCCCGTCCAGGTGCAGATTATCAGTGGTCTTTGGATTTGATTCAAAAATTTAAAGGGCGTTATCCTAATATTCGCACGAAATCAGGTTTAATGTTGGGATTGGGTGAAACGCTAGAAGAAACTCAGGAAGTTATGCAAGACTTAAGAAATCATGGTTGCGATATGTTGACTTTGGGACAATATCTGCAACCCAGTTTGCATCATTTAGCGGTAGAACGTTTTGTAACACCTGACGAGTTTAAACAATTAGAAACAGTAGGTTACCAAATGGGCTTTAGTCACGTCGCCAGTGGTCCTATGGTGCGCTCCTCTTATCATGCGGATAAGCAAGCAGATATGGCAGGTTAGTCATATTAAAATAATATGTACTTAGGTTGAAAGATAAAACAACAATCAACCTAAATACACATCACTGAACACTAAAATTAGGATCTATTTTGCTGTCTTATTCTTATTAAGCGTACTCGGTTTAAGTTTAAGCGTATTAGATTTAAGTCTAAGCGTATTAGGACCTGTTTTAAGCCTCTCCTTTTCGAGCTTCTCTTGTTCAAGCCTTTCCTGTTCAAGTTTCTCCTTTTCGAGCTTCTCTTGTTCAAGCCTTTCCTGTTCAAGCTTCTCTTCTTCTAAGCGTTTAAGTCGTTGCTTCTTTTTACGATATTCTTTCTGACGCAGCTTTTTCTCTTGACGTAATAACTCGTAATCTTCTGTCGGTTCAGAAAAACCTAAGGTTGTATGGGCTTTACCATCAGAAAGTTCTTTCTGCAGTTCTTCTAAGTAATGACGACTAAACTCTCTTTCATTATCCTGAATCTCTGTCACGGCTTCATTATCTAGATTATAACGATGCGTACCTTCCACCACATTAGTCAGATATTCGATTGAACGGGCATGCCGTCTCATTAAGACTTGAATGACTTGACGAGGAAAACAGGGTAAAGGTTCATAGTTCTTAGACTTGATCATCTTTTTCAGTCTTCGCTTAATACCCGCGATTAACGGACGATTTAAGCGCCACACCTCGAATTCTTTATTCATAGCGGCATCAAGCGTCTGAATATCTTCTTCTCTTGGAGGGGGTCTTTTTACCTGTGGAGGAATAACTGGCTTCTTCTGCTTCTGTGGTGGTAACTTATTTTTCTTCGGCGGAGGAGGCGGCTGCTTCTTTTTCTTCTTCTTTGGCGGTGGTCTACGTTTTGCTTGTGTATTTACCACAATCCGTCTTTTACCGCGTAGTGTTCGCTTAGGTGCTAATCCAGAACCATCACTGTCACCACTCGCTGCTTTACGATTGAGTGAAAGTGAACCCATCGCAGCGGGTTTTCGATTTAATGAAAGTGAACCTGTAGCAGCAGGTTTTCGATTTAATGAAAGTGAACCCGTGGCGGCAGGTTTGCTTTTATTCAGGGAGAGCGAAGGCTTAGCAATAGGCTTGCCTTTGTTCAAGGAAAGTGACGGTTTAGCAATAGGCTTAGCTTTATTGATTGAAAGCGAAGGCTTAGCGATAGGTTTGCTTTTATTTAATGAAAGTGAACTAGGTTTTTTAGTTCCACCTAATGAAAGCGGCTTTGCTCCACCGAGCTTACGTGTGAGGTTGAGGGGTTTCTTGTCAGTCATATTGTTGAGAATAACACAAAATTTTACATTCATTCTACACCGTAACAAAAAAATGGCATAATCGAATATGAGTTTTGTGAATGGGGTATAAAACGAATGGATGAGCAACATATTGAGGCATGGTTGAGTCTGTGTAAAGTCTCTGGCATTGGTCCTAAGGCGATACAAAATTTACTTAAACATTTTGGCTCAATTAATGATGTATTATCCGCAGCTAAAGGGGCCTCGAATGATGAATTACTGATGGCTGGAATTAATAATCGCTGCATTAATAATTTACGTAAAGTTTCTTCCGAGCCGATTCAGGCAGATTTAGACTGGTTAAATCAAAGTGATCAACATCATATTTTAAGCTTAGATGACCCACGTTACCCACATTTACTAAAAAAGACGCAAGCTGCACCGCCTATATTATTTGTGAATGGCAATACTGATATTTTAAATGATCCACAATTAGCCATGGTTGGGAGTCGTAACCCGACTCAAAATGGGCGTGATTTAGCTTATCAATTTGCTAAACATTTAGGTGCATCGGGTTTATGTATTAGCAGTGGTTTAGCCTTGGGGATTGATGGTTTTAGCCATAAAGGTGCTTTAGATGCGGATGCACCTACAATTGCAGTGATTGCGACGGGAGCCGATAGGGTTTATCCTGCACGACATCGGCAGTTAGCGCATCGAATTGTTGAACAAGGTGCCATTGTTTCGGAATTTTTTATAGGAACAGAACCCCGAGCGCAAAACTTTCCACGTCGCAATCGCATTATTTCAGGATTAAGTTTTGGCGTACTGGTCGTTGAGGCGGCGATTAAAAGTGGTTCATTAATTACTGCACGACATGCTTTAGAGCAAGATAGAGAAGTCTTTGCAATACCAGGTTCGATTCATAACCCCTTAGCACGGGGCTGTCATCGATTAATTCGTCAGGGAGCTAAATTAGTGGAAACGGCTGAACATATTTTGGAAGAAATAGCCGTTAACCTTGAATTTCGACTAAGACAACCTGATATTGCTGGGCAAGAGAATTCAACGCCAGCACCATTAGAGGTCGATAAACTCGATGCAGACTATCAAAATGTGTTAGATGCAATGGGCTTTGATCCTGTCTCAGTTGACCATTTGATTATACAAACGGGATTGACCGCAGAGGAAGTTTCCTCCATTCTCCTCATGCTAGAACTGCAAGGACAGCTAACTCCAAGTGGTGGAGGTAGCTATACCAAGTGTGTATAAGAGATTAAATATGAAAGAAAATATGTTGGATGTATTATTTTATTTATTTGAAAACTATCCAGAAACAAACGGTTCTTCAGAGAACAATAAAGAAAAGCTACAAGGCTATTTACAAAATGCTGGCTTTCTTTCTGATGAAATCCAACGTGCTTTTGTTTGGTTAGAAAAATTAACAGATGATGAAGGTTTATCTGAAGATATGGTTAATCTGAATACCTATCGAATATTTTCGACCGCAGAAAAGCAATGGATTAATACAGATTGTCAAGGACATATATATTTTCTACAACAGGCGGAAATACTCAATACACGTACCCGTGAACAAGTGATTAATCAAATTATCACGTTAGAAGATCATGATTTTGACTTAGATAAGCTCAAATGGGTAGTATTGATGGTATTAATTAATCGTCCTGATGAAGAGAGAGAGTTTGTCTGGATTGACTCTGTTACCACAGCAATGGATCAAAATAGTGATTGGTATCACTAAACGATATATTTAAGAATGAGTCTTCAGGCTAATTCTTTAGATTTTGTATAGATCAGGTTTAAGAAAGGATATTTTATCTCACTTAAACCTGATTTTTGACATTTTAGGTTTGTGAAAAAATAATGAGTGAGAACCTCGTAATCGTAGAATCCCCTGCAAAGGGAAAAACAATTAAAAAATATTTGGGGAGAGGCTTTCAAGTACTGGCCTCTTATGGACATGTGCGGGATTTAATTCCCAAAACAGGCGCAGTTGATCCTGATAATAATTTTGCCATGAAATATGCGATCATTGATCGTAATGAAAAGCATGTTAAAAAAATTATTCAGGCATTAAAAAAAGCCGATACCCTCTATCTCGCCACTGACCCTGATCGTGAAGGGGAAGCAATTTCTTGGCACTTGAAAGAGTTGCTGGAAGAGCGCGGTAGTTTAGAAGGTAAAACAGTACAGCGGGTAGTTTTTCATGAAATTACTAAAACTGCGGTACGAAATGCCATTGCTAACCCTCGTGACTTAGAATATGACTTAATTGATGCACAACAAGCGCGTCGAGCTTTAGACTATTTAGTCGGCTTTAATTTATCGCCGTTATTATGGAAAAAAATTAAACCGAGCTTGTCTGCTGGCAGGGTACAAAGCCCTGCACTGCGTATGATCGTAGAGCGAGAAGAAGAGATTGAAGCGTTTGTTCCTAAAGAATATTGGACATTAACCGCACTGGTTGACAAAGATATTGAGGGACATAAACATCCCTTTATGGCTCGTCTGCATACTCTAGATGGTCAGCGACTTAAACAGTTTGATGTGAATACCGAAGCCTTAGCCAGTGCGGCTAAACAACGCTTATTGCAAGATGCTAACGGTATACTAACGGTTACACGCTTAGAAAAGAAACAACGTAAGCGTAATCCAACCGCGCCTTTTACAACCTCAACCTTGCAACAAGAAGCCGCGCGTAAACTACGGTTTGCAACCCGTCGTACCATGCAGGTTGCACAGCAGTTATATGAAGGGATTGCTTTGGGTTCAGGTGAAGATGCAGAAGGTTTAATTACCTATATGCGTACTGACTCCGTTAACCTAGCGCAAGAAGCGATTGATGAAATTCGGGATTTGATTGCAGAGCGTTATGGTAAAGATGATGTGCCTGCAACACAGCGTGTCTTCAAAAGTAAATCTAAAAATGCACAGGAAGCGCATGAAGCGGTACGTCCAACTTCTGTGATGAAAGTACCCATTGCGATTCGCAGTCACTTAACCGACGATCAATATAAATTATATGATTTGATCTGGAAACGCACCGTTGCGTCTCAGATGATTCATGCCACTTTAGATACGGTATCGGCTGATTTATCTGCCAGTAAAGGTAACTTCTTCCGTGCGACAGGCTCATCAATCCGTAATCTGGGCTTTATGGCGGTTTACCGTGAAGGCTTTGATGATACAAAAATCATTGATATTGGCAAAGAAAAAGTATTACCGCCTTTAGAAAAAGGTGACAAAATCAATCTTAATGAGATTGAAGATAAACAACATTTCACTGAACCTCCTCCGCGTTTTAGTGAAGCCAGTTTAGTTAAAACCTTAGAAGAACACGGTATTGGTCGCCCTTCTACCTATGCAAGTATTATTTCAACACTGCAAGCCCGCGAATATGTAGAAATTGAGCAACGCCGCTTTTTCCCCACCGATATTGGCAAAATAGTCGGACGTTTTCTTGCTGAACATTTTGCTAAGTATGTTGATTATGACTTTACCGCCAATCTTGAAGATAGCTTAGATGCTATTTCTCGGGGTGAGCAACAATGGGTTCCTGTTTTAGATGATTTCTGGAAACCTTTTTTCACGCTCGTCGAAGATAAAGATAAGAGTGTATCGCGTGATGATGTCATGCAGTCGCGTGATGTCGGTATTGACCCTGAATCAGGTAAGCCAATTATTGTACGGATGGGACGTTATGGACCTTTTGTACAGAAAGGCACAAAAGATGACGAAGAAAAACCAAAATTTGCCAGTTTACGCAAAGGGCAAAAGATGGATGATGTCACGCTTGAAGATGCTCTGCTTCTATTGCAATTACCGCGTCATATTGGGCAAAGTGTCGAAGATAAAAAAATTATTACCAATATGGGACGCTTTGGACCTTATATAAAATACGGGACTAAATATGTATCGCTTAAAGGGGACGATGACCCTTATACAGTCGGTTTAGAACGTGCCTTGGTGCTGATTAAAGAAAAGGAAGAGTACGAAGCCAGTCGAATTATTAAAACTTTTAAGACAGGTAATATCCAAATCCTTAAAGGGCGGCGAGTCAATTGGCGACCGTATGTGACCAATGGTGAAGTGAATGCAACGGTTAAAAAAGATATTAACCCCGCTAAGCTAACCTTAAAAGAGTGTCAGGAAATGCTGAAAAATGCACCTGCGCGTAAAAAGAAAACCACCCGCAAAAC
>WFRR01000025.1 GCA_015486375.1 Thiotrichaceae bacterium | reverse complement strand
GAAGCGGGGTTTAGACTACTGGGGTGCGGCGGATAAGCTACAACTTTCTGCCACAGTCAGACCAATGATTGAAAAACTGGATGGTTTAAAAGCGGAAGCTGATCGCTTAGAGGCAGAACAGGAAAAGTTAAAATCATTTTAGCCTCTGCCTCGATAAGCGGGTACATCTTGTTCAGGAATCCATACACCTTTGGGAATTTCTCCGTGAGCAAAAAATACATCAATCGGAATACCGCCGCGTGGATACCAATATCCGCCAATTCTTAACCATTTAGGTTTAATTTCTGTTATTAAACGCCGAGCAATACTAACTGTACAATCTTCATGGAATGCACCATGATTTCTAAATGAGCCTAGAAATAGTTTCAATGATTTACTTTCTAGTAAGTGATCCGCAGGTACATAATCAATCACTAAATGAGCAAAATCGGGTTGCCCCGTAATAGGACATAATGAGGTAAATTCAGGAGATACAAAACGCACCATATAATCCACTTCTGCTTGTGGATTACGCACCGTCTCAATAATAGCCTTTTTAGGGTCATCAGCTAAGTGGGTTTTTCCACCCAGTTGTTGTAAATCTTGGTAAATATTTTCTTGACTCATATTCAATTATCAAATCTTTAAAGTAGAGACTAATTTAAACAGAGTTTTCACTAAAAAAACATCCTATTGTGCTGGTCTTGCATAAAATGTTCCATAAAACACGGTGTAATTAATTGCTATTTTAAATGCTTATTTGTGTTCACCTAATGGGCTATTTATACTGAGTGGTTGAAATTTTTTAAATAATTTAAGGTAAACACACCATGATGTTACTGAGTGAATTTTTACTTCAATACGGTGATGAATTTAGTACATTTGCAGAATTAACCAACAAACTGCAAACAGAAGCGGTATCCACAGGACAGCTCTACTTTCAAGTGGATATTGAACCGCCAAAATATCATGATCGTCCTGATGATTGGCACAACCAGCTTGAATTAGCGTTTGAATCAGCGAGGTAAACTATGTTTTGGCAAGAAGATGAAGATAAAAGCCTTCCCTATCAAGCACCTGATGATGTCTTGGACTTAAGTTTTGCAATTAAATGTAAAGAATTACCGATTGATCACGCGTGGTATTTATCTCAAGCAATTTTAAAACAATTACCTTGGTTAGCGGATGAACCGAGTGCTGGTGTGCATCAAATTCACGTCGCAGAATCAGGCAATGGTTGGATACGTCCTGATGATGTTGAAAATGAAACCTTACGTCCTTCACATCGTACCCGTATGGTGTTACGGATTCCAAAAACACGTCTTGATGATGCGAATGTATTAGTAGGGAAAACAATCAGCATCCAAGGTTATCCATTAACGATTAAGAAGCCGCGTAAAAAACTGTTAACGCATTCATCCGTTATTTTTTCCCGTTATGTGCTATCGGATAAGGATGAAGATGAAAATAGTTTTTTAGAACGAATATTGGCTGAAGTTGAGTCGATTACAGGGCATAAAATCAAGAAAATGTTGTGTGGCAAAACCCACATTTTACGCACCCCTGAAAAGGATTGCTTAACGCGTCACCTCATGATTGCCGATCAAACCAGTGAAGATTCGATTTTATTACAGCAATTAGGTTTGGGCGAAGGGCATCTTATGGGATGTGGTCTATTCTTACCTCATCGGGGAATTAAGTCCTTACATTCGATAGAATAGCTAAATGTAGTTTACATATTGGATAATTCGCATTAAGGCTGCTGAAACTATCCCCCGTTAGCAAGCACCGTAATAAAACTAATAAGGAAAATGCTCTAATGGAAATTGAAACTATCCCCGATTTATTGGCAGGCCCAATGGTACGACGTGTTGAAGCTCAGCACGTCTGTATTTGGATTGCGACTAAAGCACCTTCTGCACTGCGTTTACAACTGCGACAACAAGGTGAATTACTTGAAACCCAAGTGATTGATACACCTATTATTCAATTAGGTGAAAATGCTCATTGTTGGGTGCATTTATTGAGAGTTAAACCTGCTGATCCTGAACTTAGTTTTCCATTAGATCAACTCATTCACTATGAAATTCATCAAACTGATCAACAAACCCATCTTGATTTATCAGATGTTTGTTTTCAGGGTGAAAGTGCGCCCAGCTTTATTATTAGTAACCAATTACGCGCAATTGCCTATGGTTCGTGTCGTAAACCACATGGTCAATCTAAAAGTGATAGTGATGATATTCAAACCCCTCAAAAGAGTGATTCACTGGCGTTATTAGGCGATCAAGTTGAAGCAGATTTACATGATGTGGAGCAACGTCCTTCAATACTTTGTCTCTTAGGTGATCAAATCTATGCGGATGATGTTCTGCAAGTATTAATGGGTTTATTACAAGATAATATTAAAAAATTATTTTCCTATGAAATTGATTTGAATGGGCAAAAACAGTTTCATACATTAAGCAAGGCTCGCCGCTTAGAGCTACAAAATAGTGTTAGCTTAAGTTCTACCTCGGGGCATCAGCACTTACTGAGTTTTGCCGAATATAGTGCTATGTATTTATTTGTATTCGGTAATCGTAGTGAATTAAGCCTAAAACATTTAGTCGAGGCTAATCCCTCAGAAAAACAGCAAAGTCTCAATGATTTTATTGCTTCATTACCTCAGGTCAGAAAGTTATTGGCAAATATTGCGAGTTACATGATCTTTGATGACCATGATGTCAGTGATGACTGGAATATTACCCGACTTTGGCATGATAAAGTACAAGGCAATAGGAAAGGACGACGCATCGTCTCAAATGCCCTTGCCGCTTATTGGGTATTTCAAGGTTGGGGAAATGATCCTGAGCGATTTTCACAACGCTTTATTAATGAAGTGTCAGGACACTTACAAGCCCCTGAAGACCAACAAAAAGCCCAAATTTTTGATTCATCCTTATGGAAAATGCATCGTTGGCATTACAGCATCCCAAGCAATCCGCCTATTTTGGTATTAGATACCCGTACTCAGCGTGACTTTGGTGGTTACAACGATCCTCCCCAGCTATTAAATTATGCTGCAACGGAGAAGTTACAGGCTGATATTTTACGTTTACAACATAAAAATGCCATTAAAACTGCCCCTTTAATTATCTCGGCAACGCCTGTAATGGGACATGCCACCATTGAGTTCATTCAAAAATCTATATATCGTATTGGCTTAATATTTGGGCAACGATGTGCAACTAGCTTAGACTTAGAAAGTTGGTCTGCTAATAAACAAGGCTATGCACGTTTATTAGATATTTTATCTAAAGTGGGCTTGCCTAATAATGAAGTCGTGTTTTTATCAGGTGATGTACATTACTCATTTGTGCATAAAGCCCGTTATCACACCAGTGACAGTAGTGAAGTCTTAAACTGCTATCAATTAACCAGTAGTGCCTTACGTAATGTACCCAAGCAAAAAGGTTATGTC
The DNA here is from genome assembly GCA_015486375.1 of Thiotrichaceae bacterium. Taxonomy (GTDB): domain Bacteria; phylum Pseudomonadota; class Gammaproteobacteria; order Thiotrichales; family Thiotrichaceae; genus S015-18. Next base: position 4,956 of record WFRR01000025.1, on the reverse strand, counting down.
TCGCATTTATCAAAACGTATATTAAATGGTAATCAACATACGACTTATAAAAGACCGAAACAACCCGAAAATTTACCTTGGTGGGAACGGAAATTGTTATGGCTATTATTTAAGCGTAGTTCTTGGACAGTTGATATTGAAACCATCGATGGAACAGATAAAGACAATAAACGTATCGGACGGACAACGCGTTCTAATATCGCTATTTTATATTTCTCCAAGGGAAAAATTCAAAAACAGGTTTTACTTTCTGGAGATCAAAGAAAAGATAGTGTGTATTATGATTTTACTACTTAATTTAGATTAAAAATAAATCAAACTTACCCATTGTCTATTTTATAATCGACAATAAACCATAAAATTTATCCAGTTTAAAAACTTTTATCTATACTCTGCTTTGGATAATAAAAAAGCATTAAAATGCTTTATAAAAAAGCAATATAAATCAGACTAAAAATGATTCTATTACATATAGTTTAAAGGGTTATTTTTAGAAAAATAAATAAAAATTATTAACATATAAAGGTAAATTGCTATGAACGCTATTTTTAGTTTTGAGAGCCTATCGTTAATGAAACGCTTGGCCTTCCTAGTCGTTTTTCCTGTAATACTCACCTTAATATTTGGTTTATTTTCAATCAATTCAATTAATGATAATCGCCATACTTTAAATAATATTGCTGAACGGACAGACCGATTGATATTAGATCAAAAATCTGTCACACCTCAACAACGTGCTTATTTAGAATCGCTAAATGCAGAAATTCAAACAACTTCTGATGCGACCCGTTGGAATGAAAAAATTATTATTGCGGTTTTATTTATCAATATTTTGGTATTAGCCTTATTAGGCTATATTGTCTACCATTCCATTTCGACACAAATACACACTTTAATATCAACCATTTATCGATTAAATCGGGGCGATAAAAAAGCCCGTGCTGATATTAGTGGACAACATGAATTAGCACAGCTTGGTCTAGCGTTAAATCAATTGTTGGATGAAAGAGATACAACCGAACAAAATATTGTGTCAGAAAATGAAAAGCTCAATGATTCTGTATTTGATTTATTAGAGTCAGTCGCTGAACTGAGTGAACGTAATTTGACTGTACGGGCAACCATTGCAGAAGATGTTACAGGCCCTGTTGCCGATGCGATTAATCGTTTAGCCGTTGATACCAGTGATGTCTTAAAGCGGGTACGCAATATTGCTATTTCGGTTGAACTCACCTCACAAACTGTTGATCGGCATACACGCACAGTTAAAGAATTAGCAGCATCCGAACAAGTTGGAGCAAAACAGACCTCGACGGAAATTACTACACTTATTCGTCATTTAGATGATATTGCTGAGGCTTCAGTCTCTGCGAATCAAATGGCAGATGAAACCACATTAACGACTGAATACGCACATCAATCTGTCAGTAAAACCCTAGAAAGCATGACAGAAATCCGTGCAACAGTGCAAGAAACAGGCAAGCGAATTAAACGTCTAGGCGAGCGTTCGCAAGAAATCACCCATATTGTAGACCTTATTAATGCTATTACTGAACGTACGACCGTTTTAGCGATTAATGCCAGTATGCAAGCATTATCAGCAGGTGAAGCAGGAAAAGGTTTCTCAGTCATTGCGGAAGAAATTCAACGATTATCAGAAAGTTCACACGAATCGACCGATCAAATTACCTATCTTATTAAGAACATTCAACACGAAGCGCGTACTACAATGGATACAATGGAACGTACGATTGCACAGGTCGTCAGTGGTTCATCCTTAGCAGAAAAAGCCTCTGAACAAATGCAACTGACTTTAGACGCAAGTCATAATTTAAGTGAGTCAGTCAAATCTATTGCTAAAGCTTCTAAGCAACAACGCCATATTAGTCAAAGCTTACAAATTCGAGCCAATGAAATCTTTAAATCAACCCAATCAACAGGTGAACAGATGCAACTATTGGGTGGGTTAACTAAAAATATGGCAGATAATGCTCGTAGCCTAGTACATTCAGTTAAAGTCTTTCAATTAGAATAATCAAGACTTTACAGCAGATACTGCAATCACCATACCTTGTAAATAATATTGGCTGCTTATCTCAGTCAATCCTACCTGTTTAAATAACTGAAAAATATCATCCGTTGCCATTTTGGGAGCTAAATTGTGCCATGCATCCATTGCAGTCGCAGAGAATCCCAAGTGATTCAGTGATGTTTGTAATGCACACAAATCAGCATCATTAAAGTCAGCAGAGGGGACTAAAATACTCACTGTTCCCCCCTTTTTACAAACACGCGATAACTCAGAAATAGCCTTATTTTTATCCGATACGATATTCAGCAGTGAAGCAGCAATAACGTAATCAAAAGCCTTATTCTCAAAAGGAATATCTAGCACATCAGCCACTGAGAAATCAATATCACGATGATTAATTCTAGCTAAATCAATCATATTACTGGAATAATCAACCCCATTGACAATGCCGCATGATTGCGTGATATAAGCCGTTAATATCCCTGTTGAACAGCCCACTTCAAGCACTTTATGCTGAGTCGTAAAATGTTGATCATCAACCCAGTGTTGCAAGGTATTTTTATACCAAGCTAACTGATTAAGTCGGTCAAAAAATACAGCAGGCTTAAGGAACAGCAATACTTTAATTTGTAGCTGAAAATAATATTTTTTAATCCAAAGAATCATAATCTATTATCTTGTTTGGGCATCCATAAATAAGTTGTTTTCTTCATATTTGAACTCCTTGTTTGAAATATCTTGATAGATTATAGAAACAAAAATATACTTTAAGATATTGATAAACAGTGATTTAAATTAAACTTAATCGCCTGATGCTAATGCCATGAGGAATTGTAAGATATAGAAAAACATGAGTGCAATACTAGAGAACAGTGCTAATGCGGCGGATACGTGTTGTTCAGTATGGTATTCGTGCATAATATTTGAGGTGCTATATAACACGGAAGCGGCTGCAAAGACGATCATAATGGCTGAGAACCAAAGCCCTAATGAGAAGCCAAACAGAATGCCACCGAGAATAATACCCATTGCGATAATGCCGCCAATGGCTAAGTATTTGCCTAAAAAGGAAAAGTTCTTTTTAGTCGTAAAGGCAGTAAAAGTAATACCTCCGACGAGCATAGCCGTTAAGAGTGCTGCATAAATTAGAATATCAGGGGCATAGCGTTGTGCCATATAAATAATAGGCATAAACACAATGGCTTCGGCAACAATAAATAAACCGAGTCCTAGATATTGTTTTTCAGGTGAAATTGCACTTCTTGCCCAACTATCAGCAAGATAGGAAACACCAATAAACAGTGCCATCACGACCAGCCAAATCCATTTACTGCCGCTTAGAATTTCGACAAAGGATGCTGACACACCACTTCTAAATAGTAGAGTTTCAACAAAGGCAAAAGCGGCAATAGCCCCTGCAAGATGTAAATAGCTACGTTTTATAAATAGGCTACGATCATCTTCGCTTGCATTGGCGACGATCGTCCCCGTGTTAATATCAAGTTGACTCATTCAAGGTCTCTCCGTGGTTAGATATAAATAACGCATTTTTCAATACGTTTTGTTCATCATTATTAATAATAGTATGAGTTGCAACAAGTTCTTGATCAGCATTAAAAAAATTTGGCTAAACTTGCATCTGACTTTGCTTAGCTTTAAAGAAATTGCAGCATTCACTTATTGGTTTAATGATTTAATTGGGCTATTCTACTGTTTTTCTGTAGGAGAACGCTGCAATGTCAATGGCTGATCGTGATGGTTTGATTTGGTTTGATGGTGAAATGGTTGATTGGCGCGATGCCAATGTCCATGTACTAACACACACTTTACACTATGGTATGGGTGTATTTGAAGGTGTCCGAGCTTATCAAACGGATCAAGGTGCGGCGATTTTTCGTTTGCAAGAACATACAGATCGTTTATTTGATTCTGCCAAAATAATGCGTATGGACATTCCTTATAGTAAACAGGAGCTTCTCGCGGCTCAAAAACAGGCGGTACGTGATAATAATTTAGACTCGGCTTACCTACGTCCAATGTGTTTTTATGGTTCAGAAGGCATGGGTTTACGCGCAGATAACCTTAAAGTTCATGCGATTGTAGCTGCATGGGAATGGGGTTCGTATTTAGGCGAAGACAATATGAAGAACGGTCTAAGAATCAAGACCTCTTCGTATACGCGTCATCATGTCAATATTAGTATGTGTAAAGCCAAAGCTAATGGGCATTACATTAACTCGATGTTAGCTTTACAAGAAGCCATGCAAGATGGTTATGACGAAGCACTACTCTTAGATGTCGATGGTTTTGTGGCAGAGGGTAGTGGTGAAAACTTCTTTATTATTAAAAATGGCATAATTTATACCCCTGAACTTAGCTCGGCACTCAATGGTATTACCCGTGACACGGTAATGACCTTAGCGAATGATCTGGGTATTCAAATTGTTGAAAAACGTATTACCCGCGATGAAGTTTATATTGCTGATGAAGCATTTTTTAGTGGCACGGCCGCTGAAGTCACTCCAATTCGTGAATATGATAATCGTCCTATTGGTTCAGGCACACGCGGTCCCATTACTGAAAAACTCCAATCATTATATTTTGATGTCGTACACGGTCGTAATAAAAAATACGCACATTGGCTAAGTCTTGTTAATGACTAAAAAATCTAAAAAGATTTTGATCGTCGGCCCTGCTTGGGTTGGCGATATGGTAATGGCACAAAGTCTATTTATTTATTTAAAACAGGCTCATCCTACTTGTATTATTGATGTACTCGCTCCCGCATGGAGTGAACCCTTGCTGGCTCTCATGCCTGAAGTGCGCCAGTCGCATGTTATGCCCTTAGGACATGGAAAATTAGGTTTATCGGAACGTATTCAATTAGGCAAGTCTTTACGTTCTGAGCAATATGATCAATCCAT
>WFRR01000024.1 GCA_015486375.1 Thiotrichaceae bacterium | reverse complement strand
TATGATTCATTGGTAGCCTGTGTCATTAGACCAGGTTTAACGCTCACGCCAGATGTATTTCAACATGGAGGGCTGAATCGTGTGAGCTTAAAACCATGCTACTAATGTAGTAGCATGGCTGAATCACCACCAACAGGTTTGGCGGTGATGTAGCGACCGTGAGTCGCTACGTAGGCTTCGAGAAGTCTGAAAGACTTCTCATCTTGATTGAAGGCTACACTTTCAATGTAGCCCTCTATGTGTTCGTCGTATTGTATACGGTCGCTGTCGACCGGTATACAGTTTAGTAACCTATCGGCTATTCTTGCATCCAACAAGCGGATGTCAAAGCCAGGTATTATCATCAGCTGTTTGCTGATGATGAACGTGCTGTCTCCAGCATGGATAACTCTGAATTGTTTCATGGTGTGTGTATTTGTTTATGTGTATTTATGGCAGATTATTTGCCTTATGATATCATTACGATGTGAAAAGCAAAAAAACCGCAGGTTTTTTTAAAGCTATGACACTCATAATGAGTGCCATAGCACTTCGCTACACAGTAGCGAAGAAGGTGTCATCGATGGCGAATTCGACGAATTTATTGTCGAATTTACCATCTGATGACTTTACAGATTGCACAGTCGCGACTAGCGGCTGTGTAAGCTGACCATCAGGGATGTATATCTTACCGGCTTGCCGGTCAGATATATCCTTGATGGTAGAGCCACCAGCAGTCTTGCTACGCAAGAGTGATGAGTGGCTAATACCACGAACGACGCCTTTGGCGTCTTTGACCTCAATCTTATGAGTGAGGTCACCATTAATGTTCCAAGGCTTAGCCTTGGCATTAATGGACATAATAGTGAGCACAGTTCCGTCAGGAACTTTTGCGAGTCCAGCGGTTCCACCGCCGATTAATTCTAATTCTACTTTCATAATATTTAATTTATAATTTCCACTAAAGTAGTTAGGGGGGTGCGTTGGTATATAGTGTATAACTTTCTGTCACAAAAATAAAAAATATTTTGGATAATAATTCTGAAACCCTTATCTTTATTGCTATTAATCAATATCAAAAATTATGGAAACAAAAACGTGTTCAAAATGCCGTATTACCAAGCCACTATCAGAATTTCAATCAGACAGTACAAAAAGAGACGGCCATCACAATATGTGTAAGGCTTGCAAGAATGCAATCCGCAGGGATTATGCCAGAACAAAGGAGGGGATGCTAAAAACCATTTACAAGGACCAGCATTATAGTTCAAAGAAGCGTGGACATCAGCCACCTAAGTACACATTGCAAGAATTCATTGCATGGGCATTGCCACAAAAAGAATTGGACATTTTGTACAAGCAATGGGTTGAGAGTGGTTACTATCACAGGTTGCGGCCTACTTTTGACCGGGCAGATGATTCAAAGGGTTATAGCTTTGGGAATTTCAATAAATGGATGACACGTTATGATAATGGGCTTAAAGGAGTACGAGACCATGCTAATGACCCAAAAGCACATCCAATAAAGCCAGTAATTGGAGTAAATCTCAAGACTCATATTCAAATGTGGTTTCCATCGCTCACTTTAGCAGCTAAGACACTTCATATCAACAAGGGGAATTTATGGTTAGCTTTAAATAATAGCAATCGGACAGCAGGTGGTTTCAAGTGGGAATATGCGAATAAGAAGGAGTTAGTTGCACAGTAATTGGCTGTTGCTACTTCGTGTACATCTGAAGTTAGTCCCGTGTGCATCAGAAGGGAGCTTACCTTCTGGGTCCCACTCTCACTACCTTCTGGGCACAAAGATGTGGCTCTTGCCAATTCTGGGTATTGGCTTTGGGGGATGACTCAGTAATACAGGCGATTGGCTTAGAGACACCATATCTTTAGCCTAAGAAGCGATTTTGTGATATTTTTATAGAGGTGGTTCCTGTTGAACTTACTATTGTTGGTTGTATTTCAATAGGTGTCTCTCGCAGATATCAGCGTGGTGTTACTGATATGCTACTTGCTTTATCGAAAAGGATAAAACCGTTTGCCGGATATTCGTTATCTTAGAGGAAATGTTGCTCGAACCAACGAAGGGGCAAACACTCATAAGGACGTGATATCGGGTCTTGCACCTTTTTTTCGGTTCTAAGGAAGGTTTTTTGCGGATTTTCCTTGCACCGCTCGATACATTTTTGTATTATTGCATCGTATCGTATGTGTATTGTCGTGCAATTTACAAATTGCATTAGAAAAAACAAAATCTTTGTGGATTTTTTTGGTATCCCCTCAAACGAGGGGATATTTTTTGTTTATTAAATTTTAATACATATATTTGTAGTAAGTATAAATATTTAATGTAATGAGCAATATAGAAGTAAATCCTTTCACATTATCATCTGATTTTAAGATAGACCCTAATGAGAAGGGGATATCATTTTATAGAAATCCTAAGTGGCGTGATGTAATGATGCAGTTGACTGGCATGTCACTGAAGTTATTTGTGTATATTGGGTCATTGTTAGAATGGAATCACGACAGGGTAATGCTTACAGGTGATGTGATAACTGATTTCATGAAAGAGAGTGATATAACGTCAAAGACTACAGTATATAATGCGATTAAGGAATTATTAAGATGTGGGTTCTTGACACGAGGCATCAAACGTGGTGAATATTGGGTGAACACTAAGGTGATGTTTTATGGAGATAAAAGGCAGAAGCAAGTTATTAGTAATCCAATAGTAGCTAATCAGATGAAGAAAAGAAGAAAGAGAAAGTCAAGACCTGAACCGAAACCCGAGCAAACTAATGATTGGGATAGTATATTGCAGGAGCTGCCTGATGAGTGATTTTGAATTCTCGGACATAATCCATAACTTGCAAGAACAAACTTAAAAACAAATATCATGGAAGACTTTAGTTTATTGTTAGCGACTCTTTTCTGGTCAGCAGACCAGGTACATTTATGGCACTTTCAATGTGGAGAATACACATTGCATAAGGTATTGAATGAGTATTATGATGAAGTACGTGATGACCTTGATAGTATCCTTGAGACATGCATGGG
>WFRR01000023.1 GCA_015486375.1 Thiotrichaceae bacterium | reverse complement strand
ATACAGCATATCATTAGGTATTGCAGGTATATCATCAGGAATGCTTCGTGGTTATGGCGCAAATAACGCATGGGCTGCTCCTTTAGGCGTTAATCTCTCTGATCCAGCCATCCAACCTTTATTTACTGAGCCAGTTATCAATGCTTTAAGTCATCAATTTAAATATAGAAAAAAACAGAGAGGACTTTTCTCAAATTATAAGACTGACGCGAAGCAAGCAAAAATTCATTCACGTTATAAAATAGCAGCTAGCCAGATTACGCAAGAAACAGGCTTAGTTGATAGTCAAGGTAATCGTCTTGCTACAACGGTATGGGGGTATGGAAATAGAAGAAAGGCAACGTGGCCAGGACGTACAATAGAGGTAAGAAGCAATGAAAAAACGACAATAAAGTGGCAAAACAAATTAGCCAAACGAGAGCATCTATTTTTAGATCCAAGACCTGTAGCATTACCTCACTTATTACCTGTCGATAAATCCTTACACTGGTGTTACAACATATCAGGGTATGAGTCTCTTAATATTGCCAAGGATGGTGTGCCACTTGTGACGCATGTACATGGTGCCCATGTTGATGCAAGTTCAGATGGTAACCCTGAATATTTCTTCGGCTTAACTCAACAAAGTCGTGGTCCTCGCTGGGTCAGTGAAGACTATCATTATGATAATAGTCAACCAGCAGGTACACTTTGGTATCATGATCATGCTTTAGGAATCACCCGTCTAAATGTTTATGCAGGTCTGGCAGGTTTTTATATTATCCGTGATGAATTGGATACTGGGCGTAAAGATAATCCTCTTAGTTTACCTGCGAGACCTTATGAGCATGGTTATGTTGTACAAGATCGTATGTTCAAAGACAATGGAGAGTTATTTTATCCTGCTTTTCCAAATGATCCTGCTTACAATGATTTTATCCTTGGAGAAGGTGCAACACCCCCTATAGGTCAACCTTCTGCTTTAGCTGAATTTTTTGGTGATCATATTGTTGTTAATGGCAAACTCTGGCCCAAGGTGGATGTTGAATCTCGTCATTACCGTTTACGCTTATTAAATGGTTGTGATAGTCGTTTTATGCGTTTACGTCTACGGAATGTACCCTTAAATGATACTGATTTTAGCAATGCCTCCGACCCTTTACCTTTTTATTTAGTCGGCAGTGATCAAGGTTTATTAGCTGCTCCAATTTCTGTTACAGAAATTGATTTCATGCCTGCAGAACGCTTAGATATTGTATTTGATTTTTCTAGTGTTCCTGCGGGTAGCCGCGTTATTGTAGAGAATACATTAGGAGATAGTCCGTTTGATGGGGGTATTCCTGATGCAGACTTCTTTGCTCAGCGTAAAACAGACCGTGTGATGGCATTTGATGTAACTAAAGCGTTATCTTATATTCCTGATAACTTTGATCCTGCTCGTTGTCAATCTGCTTATAGCCGTAATCAAAAGACTGTCGATAAAGTGCGTAAATTAGCGCTATTTGAAGGTAAGGATGAGTTTGGACGTTTACAGCCAATGTTAGGAACCGCTGAACCTGTTACTGATATCACAGGAGCAATAGTAACAGGCTCAATGCCTTGGCATCATCCTATTACCGAAAACCCTGAATTAGGTGCAACAGAAGTATGGGAAATTTATAATACGACTGCTGATGCCCATCCTATACATGTCCACCTTGTTCATTTTGATATTTTGGATAGAGCACCTTTTACAGGGGATAATATTCCACAAGATGTAGTACAACATAAAGGAGCGATTGCTAATGGCTTTCGTTTAGAGAATATTGTGGTTGATGCAAGTAATGTACGTACTTCCCCCCCAAGTGAACAGGCACCTAAAGATATGGTTGTTGCTTATCCAGGTGAAGTGACCCGTATAAAAATGACATTTGATAAATCAGGTCGATACGTTTGGCATTGTCATATTTTGTCGCATGAAGATCACGATATGATGCGTCCCTTTCAGGTTGGTTCTGTTCCCAGCAATGGATAATGGTTTTATCTCGCTGATGTTCCTTAATACTTGAATCCCCTGACAACTCTGACTACTATCCGCCTTTGCTTTTTAGAAATATAACAAATAGGAATTATCATGCGTAGCCATTATGCTGGATTGGTTGACGAGTCATTACTCGATCAAGAAGTTACCTTGTGCGGTTGGGTTAATCGTCGTCGTGATCACGGTGGCGTTATCTTTGTCGATTTACGTGACCGTGAAGGTTTATTACAAGTAGTCTTTGATCCAGACCGCGAAGATGTATTTGCAACAGCGGAACGCATTCGAAATGAATATGTATTACGCATCAAGGGACGAGTACGTAGACGACCTGAAGGCACAGCTAATGATACTTTAATCAGTGGGCAGGTAGAAATACTTGGTTTAGAACTGGAAGTATTAAGCTCAGCAAAAACACCGCCTTTCCAATTGGATGAAGAGGTCAATGAAGAGCTGCGTTTACGTCATCGTTATGTCGATTTGCGTCGTCCTGAGATGCTAGATCGTATGCGTAAGCGTTCAGAAATTACTAATTTCATGCGTCGTTATATGGAAGATGATGGTTTTCTAGAGATTGAAACCCCTTTATTAACCAAAGCAACACCTGAAGGCGCACGCGATTATTTAGTACCAAGTCGTGTTCATGCGGGTGAATTTTATGCCTTACCACAATCACCGCAATTATTTAAACAATTGCTCATGATGAGTGGTATGGATAAATATTATCAAATCGCCCGTTGCTTCCGTGATGAAGATTTACGCTCGGATCGCCAGCCAGAATTTACACAGCTTGATATTGAGATGTCTTTTGTTAAAGAAGAAAGCATTCTTAATATGATGGAAGACATGCTGATTAAGTTGTTTAAAAAAGTGCTAGATGTTGATTTACCTAGCCCCTTCCCTCGCATGACCTATGCTGAAGCAATGCAACGTTTTGGTTCAGATAAACCTGAATTGCGTATTCCGTTAGAGTTGGTTGATGTAGGCGACTTAATGGCAGATGTTGCCTTTAAGGTTTTCTCAGGTCCTGCTAATAATCCAAAAGGTCGAGTGGCTGCATTACGTGTACCACAAGGTGCATCCTTGTCACGTAAAGAGATTGATAACTATACTAAATATGTTTCTCGTTACGGTGCAAGAGGTTTGGCTTATATCAAAGTCAATGATCTTTCTAAAGGTATTGAAGGTTTACAGTCTCCGATTGTAAAATTTATTCCTGATGTTGTTATGCAAATTATGCAACGCACGGGAGCAGAGGATGGTGATTTAGTCTTCTTTGGTGCAGATAGCGCGAATATCGTTAATGATGCACTCGGTGCATTACGGGTGAAATTAGGTCATGACCGTGATTTAGTTGAAGGGGATTGGGCTCCGCTTTGGGTGGTTGATTTCCCTATGTTTGAATGGGATGGTAAAAATGATCGTTGGCACGCTCTCCATCATCCTTTTACTGCTGCAAAATCAGATGATATTCAAACCTTAAAAGATAACCCTGAAACAGCTTTATCCGATGCTTACGATATTATTCTTAATGGTACGGAGTTAGGCGGTGGTTCAATTCGTATCCATAATGCCGATATGCAGGAAGCGGTATTAGAGCTCTTAGGGATTAGTGCAGAAGAAGCCCAAGATAAATTTGGTTTCCTTTTAGATGCGATGAAATATGGTTGTCCTCCATTAGGTGGCATTGCACTGGGACTGGATCGTTTAGTGATGCTAATGACGGGCGCAGATTCAATCCGTGATGTCATGGCATTTCCTAAAACACAAACCGCTGCTTGCCCTCTTACGCAAGCGCCCAGTGATGTTGAGTTTAAGCAATTAAGTGAACTGCATATTCGTGTGCATAAGCCACAAGTCACGGGATAATTATGACTTAATTGACAGACGTAGATATATAATTATGTTATATCTACGTTTATCGAATAACGCACCTCTGTTAGGTATTATCGACAGGAATGATAAACCATGGAAGAAGCCCACCATTTATTGCCCGTTCTTATACTTCTCAGTGTTGGCATACTCGCCATTGGCGTAATGCGTCCCTTAAAGATGAGCCCAATTGTAGGCTACCTTATTGCAGGTATGCTAATCGGTGTGCATGGTTTTGGTTGGATAGAAGAAAGTGATACAACCCGATTATTAGCAGAATTAGGGGTTGTATTTCTATTATTTGATATTGGTTTGCATTTCTCCGTAGGGCATATCTGGGATGCACGGCGGGACATATTGGGTCTGGGCCCATTGCAAGTTCTTCTGTGTACGGGGGCTTTTGCCTTGATCGCACTTTTTATGGGGTTAAGTACCGACTTTGCAATTATTATCGGCGCAACCTTAGCACTTTCATCAACAGCGGTAGCTGCTCAGATTCTATCTGATAATCAACAAAATCAATGCCCCGTGGCTGTTTCTGCCACAGCCGTACTCATTTTTCAAGATATTTGTGCCATTTTTCTGTTGATTCTTGCAGGATCAATGGGGGATGAAAAAGTAGCGATGGGCAGTGTTATCGGAATTGCAGCCATTAAAGCGATAGCTGCGTTTCTAACCGCGATTCTTATTGGGCGTTTCATTATTAAACCCGTGTTTAACTTTATCGCTCAATCTAAAGATCATGAAGTGTTTACCGCGACGGCGTTGTTAATTGTTTTGGCAACTGCTTCAGCAACCGCCTTATTTGGTCTTTCTATGACACTGGGAGCTTTTTTAGCAGGAATGATTATTTCTGAAACACCCTACCGTCATGTAGTGCAAACAGAGGTAAAACCTTTTAGAGGATTGTTATTAGGCTTTTTCTTTATCACAGTCGGAATGACATTAGATGTACAGGTCATTTTACATGAGTGGTGGAAAATTGTACTTGTTGCTTTAGTGTTAATTACCATTAAATCCACCTTAATATTCTTTGCAGCTCGCTCTTTAAAAATAGAATCACGTAGTGCATTACAAATGGGAATTTTATTATCTCAAGGCAGTGAATTTGCTTTTGTTATCTTTGCCATCCCTTCCGTCCAAACTGCATTAGGATCAGAATATTCATCTACTCTGATTATAGGAGTCGCAGCAAGTATGGCACTGACTCCGATACTGGTTAATATCGCTCAAAAGCTAGCCCGTCAATCAGCGGATCAAGATTGGAGTAATAGTAAAATTGGTAAGGAAAACAGTGAATCTAATGCTTCGCTTGAAGCATCCGTTATTATTGTCGGTATGAGTGAAGTCGGTCGGCGATTAGCCAGTGCGCTGGATGCGAACGATGTGACTTATCGAGCCATTGAAATGGATCATGACTGTTTTGTCGATGCATGTACAAATGGTTATAAAGTCGGTTTTGGAGATGCAACCGATTTGCGTTTGATGGACACGATTCAAATGGCACACGCAAAAACAGTCGCCATTACCTTTGCTGATTATAATATTGCCAGTCAGTTAGCCCCCATCGTAATAGAACGCTATCCTGAGCTAATATTAATAATTTCTGTTAAAAATAAAGTCGAGAAAGCTCAATTTGATGCACTGGGTATGCAAGCGGTTATTCAACAAAGTTTTCCAAGAGGTTTGGATATGGCTGTCGCTGTTTTGGATGCACAGGGGGTCAATAAGAAAAAACAACATGGCTGGATGAAGCGTCAACAAATACAAGAGCTAGATGATGTGTTTATCCATTAAACTTAACCCCACCATGCCAGATTTTAACGACTACATCGTTGCGTCACGACTGAAAAGTGATTCCCTCCTGCATCAATATTTCGATAACCTTCAGAGGGCAGATTAGCAATGGCACAACGATTATTAGAAAATCTAACGGAATAATGTAAACTCTTGTCCCAATTTGAGCGTCCCCCACCAATACGAGTAAAATATAATTTTATACCGGGGTTAAAACCTTTCTCCGTATTACTGGCTTTATCAATTTGATTAGCATCTAAACGCAAATTTTTCACTCCGTTTAAAGTAACACCGTGATCAGAATTAGTAAGCACTCGGTTATCACGAATCACTGTATTAATAAAGTATCCATCACTGCCAAAAATACCTTGTAATATTGCAGCTAAATGTTGAGGAACGGGACTATGAGTACTTAAATTTTTAATTCTATTTTCAACTATCTGTACGTCCCGTAACTCTCCGCCTTCATAACGATCAACAGGCGGAATTAATTGAATTGCATCTTGATGAGCGGGGTCTTTAGGGTTTGCCATAACCGCATCTTCAATTTGATTCATTTCAGCTCGAACGCCATGATTTTGAACTCTAATGGCATCTTCAGAAAAGAAACGAATTAAATTATGGGCAATAAAACTATTTTTCCCTTGGGCAACAATGCCTAAACGGGTATTGACGATTTTATTATCAAAAACAGTGCAGTCCTTGCCTAATACCCGAATACCCGATGTCCACTTTGCGGGTGAGCCAATAATAGCTTGATTAAAGTGGCTATAAGAGGTTGCTTCAGAAGAAATCAAATTATGAGAAATTTGTGTATTGTGACAATCTTGCCCTGAGAAAATAATATAAGGATTCTTGCCATTATAATGGATATTTAAACCTTCTAAACGCACTCCTTCAGAATTGCCATCAACCACAATACAGGCTTCTATCACGATATTACGATTCGCTGCTTTTAAACGTAAGTTATGCTGATTACGCAAGGTAATATTGCCATACTCGCCTGATCGATTAATAACAATGGTATCTCCTGAGCGAGTACTTTTTAGTGCAGCCTGTAATTCTTGTTTATTGTCGATATGAAATACCTGACCTGTTACTGCACGACTCTGTACCACTTCAATATCAGCCGTTGTTATATCAATGACGAAAGTATTCCATGTTTTTTCATAGACTTGGGTCTTATTATAATTCGCCTGAGTATTTTTAGCAGAAACATCATGATCATCTTGCACTGCTTGCGTAATTTCGTCATATGATGCATTAAGTTGTTCAGTGTATTCGTTCACAATACTTTCGAGTGGATCACTTACTGTTGTTGAACTTTTAGTCCCTATCGCACGACTGGTTGTTGCTTGATTTTGTTCATAGGCAATTTGTAATTTACGATCATAAGCATTCTTTTTATAAGCTGAGCCATTGTAACGTCTTGCAAAATGCGCCCAATCTTTTCTTTTTAAGTAGCGATAAATACCTTCGCTATGCAAAAATTGAATAAAGGCTTTAAGGTGGGCATGTTCACTGCTGTACATCTGGTTGACATAATCTTGGACATGCTCATAACCGCAAAGATGATGATTAAAGCCCATAATTTGAAACATTCCCCAAGAAGCTGAGCGCAAGGCGGCTTCATGATGAATCGCTTGTGCGCGGCGTAGACGATCAAATTCTCCCTCTGAAGTACCTTTATAATGACTTCTTACCCAACGTGGATAAACAATATCCTCATTACCTTTTTGTACTGAACGTGGATCAATACCCAATTTCTTGAGTTCTCGCCAGAAAATATGCCCCTCGAATAAAATCACTGGACGTTTATCTTCATAAAAGCCCTGTCCTTGTGATTCCACCTTAATAACGGCTTTAATACTAGCGATTTCTAAGTCTTCATCATCAGCAACTTTTTGAATAATCTCATCACTTAAAAATAAGGGTACAACTTGATTAACACTAATCAAGCCCGAAAGAAAAATTTCTTGCCAGATTTGTTGTTCTAATTGCGTGTTTTCTGGTGTTTCAGGCGAGTTAGCTGAATGTTTAGATTGATAACTCAGCGTTAGTGCATTAACAAATGCTTGTGTAGATCCATCATAGCGTCCTGTAACACGGGTTTGATGATCGATTAAATACATTAAAGATTGTAACCAATGCAGTGTATTTGGAGCATCCACTAATTGGCTCGGCTGAGATAAGGGTTGAAATAAGGTTTTAGTGCTTTTAAATACGCTCAGCTCTTTTTCTTGCAAGCTCGTATCTTGACAAAGCTGATTTAAACAGTGTGTAACTGCTTGATATAAGCTTATCCATGTAGATTTACCCACAATGCCATCTGCCTGTAAACTATGCTGGCTTTGATATTGTTTGACTATTCGTTTTGTTCCTTTGCCAAAATCACCGTCAACCCCAATAGGATAGTTTAATACTGCAAGTATTGCTTGTAGCTGTTTAACGAGGTGATTCTTTTTTGAATTTTTCTTTAATAACTTTAGGCTGAAAAACATGAATAACTCCTTTGAGTACAAATAGAGAATTCAGTCCATTATAGAGAATTCAGTCCATTGATGCTGTGATCTATATCCTTATTACAGTGGCAGTCATTGCGTACTGAGCAAATATTAATATAAAGAAGTATCGCTAAGTCTGTCAAATTTTAAAGCAGTTTTTATATTCAGGCGGTGACCTTATTTATTGCATAATATTGAAAATTTTCTATATTACCTTCATGCTGTCTTCTCTATCATCTTGTTATAGGCTTTACAAATGCTCAAAACCTTGCAATTTTTTCTCTTTTTTACACTTTTATGGGGGAATACTGTCTTTTCAGCCCAGAATTTACCTGACTTCACCACCTTAGTTGATTTACATGGTGCTGCGGTCGTTAATATTAGTACCACAATAAAAAAGAAAAGCCATAAAGAGCTATTTAAACGTGAATTTGGTTCACTGGCTGAAGAAGAAGCCTTTGAAGAATTATTTAAACGTTTTTTTGATTTTGATAGTCAAGCAGGGAAAGACACACCTCGTGGGCAGAGTACCAACCCGCTGGGTTCTGGATTTATTATTTCTAACGATGGTTATGTGGTGACGAATCATCACGTTATTGATCAAGCAGAAACCATTACCGTTAAGCTAACTGATCGACGGGAATTTCAAGCAAAACTGATTGGTAGTGATCAACGCAGTGATATTGCTTTATTAAAAATTGATGCCACTGAATTACCTTTTTTACAATTAGGTAGTTCCACTAATTTAAAAGTCGGTGAATGGGTTGTTGCGATTGGCGCACCTTTCGGCTTTGATAATAGTGTTACCGCAGGCATTGTGAGTGCCAAAGGACGTAGTTTACCCTCTGATAGTTATGTACCTTTTATTCAAACAGATGTGGCTATTAATCCGGGTAATTCAGGTGGACCTTTATTTAATCTTGCAGGCGAAGTCGTGGGGATTAATTCACAAATTTATAGCCGTTCAGGCGGCTTTATGGGCGTTTCTTTTGCCATTCCCACTGATGTTGCTGCGAATGTGATTCAACAACTGAAAACCAAAGGACAAGTGAGTCGTGCATGGCTAGGAGTTTTTATTCAAGAGGTTAACCGGGAATTGGCTAAAACCTTTAAAATGGATCGACCGCAAGGCGCGTTAGTTGCCAAGATTATTGAAAAAAGCCCTGCGGTGGGTAAGTTAGAATTGGGCGATATTATCTTGGAATTTAATAATAAAGTAGTGGCTACCGTCTCTAGTTTACCTAACTTAGTTGCCCAAGCAGAAATTGGTAAACAATTTTCAGTGAAAGTGTTACGCAATGGTATTGAGAAAATCGTTAATATTACTTTAGATAAATTACCTTCTGAGGCTACTATTGCTAAAAAACCTCAAGATAAACAGCCAAAAGTCACTTCAAAATCTATGTTAGTCGGAATGCAATTTGAAGATATTAAGCGACCTTCACAGAATAGTAAGGATGAAAAGCCTGCGGTTGTGATTAAATCAGTCACATCAGGCGTAGCAAAAGAAGCGGGCTTTCGTGCAGGTGATATTATTGTTTTGTGGGATGGTGCTAAAATAACTTCGGTTGCACAATTGCAGCAAAGTGTAAAAGCTCTTGATGAAGACAAAAGTATCGCTGTACTTGTACACCGTAATGGTACTGCACGCTTTTTAGCATTAAATATCTCCCAAACTATTGAGAAAAAATAACGACGCTAACCCTGATGAAACAAGAAAATACTGTACTAACCTTGTATTATCGCGAGGGTTGCCATTTGTGTGAACAAATGGCAGCTGCTTTATATGCATTACAAGAAGAATTACATTATCAAGTAAAGTGGATTGATATTGATAAAGATAAGCAATTAAAACAGCGTTATAACGTTGATATTCCTGTACTTGTATACCGTGATGAGGTGATTTGTTATCACTTTTTTGATGAAATCAGTTTAAGGCAAGCTATTGAGCAAACCACTGACAATAAACCATTAAGTTAAGTAGTAGAGAAGTAGTAGATGGCTGAGGCTAATAAATATATCCGTAATTTTTCAGTAATTGCACATATTGATCACGGAAAATCCACTTTATCAGATCGTTTTATCCAAGAATGTGAAGGTTTAAGTGAACGTGAAATGGAAGCCCAAGTATTGGATTCTATGGATATTGAACGAGAACGCGGTATTACCATAAAGGCACAAAGTGTTTCTTTAGATTACACCGCCAGTAATGGACAAACTTACCATTTAAACTTTATCGATACCCCCGGACATGTGGATTTCTCCTATGAAGTTTCACGTTCACTCACCGCGTGCGAAGGGGCATTATTAGTCGTCGATGCATCGCAAGGCGTAGAAGCACAGAGTGTTGCTAATTGTTATACCGCCATTGATTTAGATTTAGAAGTTGTGCCTGTTCTAAATAAAATTGATTTACCTGCGGCTGATCCTTATCGGGTCTGTGAGGAAATCGAAGAAATTATTGGTATTGATGCGACAGATGCCATTCATGTCAGTGCCAAAACTGGGGTTGGTGTACGGGATTTACTGGATCAATTAGTGGAACGTATTCCTGCACCCCAAGGTGATCCTGATGCACCTTTAAAAGCCTTGATTATTGATTCATGGTTTGATAATTATTTAGGGGTAGTGGCATTAATTCGTATTATTGATGGTACGATTAAGAAAAAACAAAAAATTAAATTTATGTCCTCCGCAGATACTGCTTTGGTTGATCGTGTTGGTATTTTTACCCCTAAGCTTAGAGATTTAGATACACTCACCGCAGGTGAAGTGGGCTTTGTGATTACAGGTATTAAAGAGATTGATGCTATCAAAGTCGGTGATACGATTACTGATGCCTTGAATCCTGCTCAGTCTGCACTCGATGGCTTTAAAGAAGTACAACCGCGCGTTTTTGCAGGCGTTTTTCCTGTCAGTTCGGATGATTATGAAAACTTACGGGATGCTTTAAATAAACTCAGTCTCAATGATGCTTCGCTACATTATGAACCTGAAAATTCCCAAGCACTAGGTTTTGGTTTCCGTTGTGGTTTCTTGGGTATGCTGCACCTAGAAATTGTTCAGGAACGCTTAGAACGGGAATATGACCTTGATTTAATTACCACCGCGCCTACCGTCATTTATGAAATAGAAAAGACCGACGGCGAAGTGATTAATATTTATAGCCCTGCTGAATTACCGCCTGTTAATCACATTGCTGAAATTCGTGAACCGATTATTCGCGGTTCAATCTTAGTGCCTCAAGAGTACGTGGGTAATGTAATTACGCTGTGTATTGAAAAACGGGGTGTACAAAAACAATTACAATATATGGGTAAACAAGTTTCAATCGTTTATGATTTACCGTTAAGTGAAGTCGTACTCGACTTTTTTGATCGTTTAAAATCGGTTAGTCGTGGTTATGCTTCCTTTGATTATGAATTAGATCGTTTTGAAGTCGCTGATCTTGTGCGAGTGGATATTCTTATTAATGGCGATAAAGTGGATGCCTTAGCGGTGATTATTCATCGTAATAACTCACAATCCCGAGGACGGGTATTAGCCAGTAAAATGAAGGAAATTATTCCTCGACAAATGTTTGATGTGGCAATACAGGCTGCTATTGGTGGCAATGTTATTGCTCGTACCAATGTTAAGGCATTGAGAAAAAATGTTACCGCCAAATGTTATGGGGGTGATGTGTCACGTAAACGTAAATTGCTAGAAAAGCAAAAAGCGGGTAAAAAACGTATGAAACAAGTGGGTAATGTTGAAATACCTCAAGAAGCTTTTCTTGCTGTTTTAAGAACTGATAATAAGTAATAAATAGGAAAAATAATGGATTTTGATTTGGAATTTTGGTTAGTCATTGCGACGGTAGTGACAGGACTTATTTGGCTCACATATAGCCTATTTTTTAAACGTAAAAGCTTTCATCGGCATCAGCCCTTAATCGTTGAATACTCAGCCTCTTTTTTTCCTGTTTTATTAATTGTATTAATATTACGTTCCTTCATCGCAGAACCGTTTCGGATTCCTTCAGGCTCAATGATTCCAACCCTTGAGATTGGTGATTTTATTCTGGTGAATAAATTTGCTTACGGGGTTCGCTTACCTGTTATCTATACTAAAGTGATTGATATTGATAAGCCTGAACGCGGCGATGTCGCTGTATTTCGTTATCCTGTCGATGGAGAAACGGATTATATTAAGCGGGTTATTGGTCTACCAGGTGATAAGATTCGTTGGGAGAATAAGCGTTTATTTATCAATGGTGCAGAAATAGAACATACTCCGATTGGAGCCTTTGAAGCATTGGGACAACATAATCGCAGTTATCAAACTTTACGTTTATCTGAGAACTTAGGTTCGGTAAAACACGATATTGCCATTATGGAAAACCGAGTGGGCCTAGTCGGTGAAACCATTGTTCCAGAGGGTCACTATTTTATGATGGGTGATAATCGTGATAACAGTAATGACAGCCGTATGTGGAAATTTGTCCCTGAAGAAAATCTCGTCGGTAAAGCCCTATTTATTTGGATGCATTTAAGTATCGGTGGTGATGGTTTCAAACCGTCACGAATTGGAGAAGGAATTAAGTAATTGAGTAAAAAACGCCGTAAACCTGTTAGCCGTAAGGTAATTAATAGTCAACTATCTAAATTGTTATCAAGTGAAATCTTAGCTTCTAATAATTTCTATCGTGCAATGACCCATCGTAGTATGGGGGGTAAGCACAATGAACGAATGGAATTTTTAGGGGATAGCATACTTGGGCTGGTGATTACCAGTCGCTTATACTCGCAATTACCTGATGCCTCTGAGGGTTATCTGAGCCGCTTACGGGCTTCATTAGTCAATGAAGATAGCTTGGCTGACCTCGCTATTATGTTATCCATTAGTGAACATATACGTTTAGGTTCAGGTGAACTAAAAAGTGGCGGTTTTCGGCGTAAATCTATTTTAGCTGACGCGTTTGAAGCGGTAGTTGGCTGTATTTATTTAGAACAAGGCATCAATGAAGCAACCCAGTTTATCTTGACTGTTTATGAAAAACGTCTCGATAACCTCCCGCCTGAAAATGCTTTAAAAGACCCTAAAAGTCGCTTACAAGAGTTATTACAGTCAAAAGGTTATAATGTACCTGCTTATGCTTTATTATTCATTACAGGCGAAGCTCACAAGCAAACCTTTACAGCGGAGTGCTGCGTTAAACCTTTAAATTTTTGCACCAAGGGTATTGCAAGCAGTCGTCGTAAAGCAGAACAAAAAGCCGCTGCTAGTGCAATTGTTAAAGTTAAGAATTTAGTAACTTAACGCCCTTTCCTACACTTTTTGATTTCCTCTAAGAACCTAATTATGCAAAATTCATCTGCCACTCGCTGTGGTCATATTTCTATTGTTGGTCACCCAAATGTGGGTAAATCAACTTTAATGAATCAAATTATTGGCTATAAAGTCTCTGCCATTGCCAATAAGCCACAGACAACCCGTAATGTTATTCGAGGTATTTTAACGCAAGATAATTATCAAATTATCTTTATGGATACGCCGGGTATTCATATTCAATCTAAAAGTTTACTCAATAAAACTATTAACCGAGAAGCGATTTCTGCCTTAGAAGATGTGGACTTAGTAGTGATGTTAGTGGAAGCAATGGTTTGGACAAAAGAAGATGACTTTGTTCTTAAACGTCTAGAAAACGTAAACTGCCCTGTATTTCTTTTAGTTAATAAAGTGGATCGGATTAAGCAAAAAGATAAGCTCTTGCACTTTATACAAACGGTGAGTACTAAATATAACTTTAAAGAAGTTTTCCCCATTTCGGCTAAAAAAGTCATTAATGTAGATGAATTTGTACAATCAAGTTTAAAATATTTGCCTAAAAATGAATTTATTTATCCTGAAGATTTTATTACCGATCAATCTGTGCGCTTTATTTGTTCGGAGTTTATTCGTGAACAATTAATGCATAATTTACATCAAGAAGTGCCTTATTTAACAGCCGTAGAAATTGAACATTTTGAAGAAAAAGCCCATATTACTCGTATTCACGCAACGATTTGGGTGGGTAAAAAGAATCAAAAAGGTATGATTATCGGCAAAAAGGGAGAAGTTCTTAAGCGGGTAGGAACAGAAGCGCGTCGAAGTTTAGAAGAATTTCTAATGACGAAAGTCTTTTTAAAGCTATGGGTCAAAGTTGAAGAAAATTGGCATAACAGTCCAAAACATCTCAAAGAGCTGGGTATTTCTGGTTAACACGACACTGATCGTAATTAAAAAGATAGTGCCATTGAAGAAGGAAGCGTTAGATAGTCTTCCTTCTTCAAAACCGACTGAGTCAAATCAGTGATTAGGGTTTCCATACCCCAAAGGCATTAGCAGCTGCCGCAGGGGGTGTGACAGGTTTGCAGACATCATCCAATACATGTTTACTAAAAGCATTTAATTGCTCTAAATATTCATCTTTTTGATTTTTAGGCATATTCTGTGCACCCAGTAAATAACCTGAGATTGCAGCAAGATATTGCAAACTTACCGCAGCATCTGCAGCCTCAGAATCGACTGCTACAATGACGCGCTGAACATCATCAATCAGTTGTTGTGAAAGTTTTAAATCAGCCATTTTTTCCTTAGTTCTTAGTTTTATCAACGATTTGATTATCTTTAATCCAAGACATCATACCACGTAGTTTAGCACCGACTTCTTCGATTTGATGCTCACGACCTAAACGACGTTTGGCTTTAAGTGTGGCTTCACCTGCAAGATTTTCAAGGATAAATTCACGTGCAAATTCACCATTTTGAATTTCAGTCAGAATCTTCTTCATTTCTTTCTTGGTTTCATCGGTAATAATACGAGGACCACGGGTTAAATCACCGTACTCTGCCGTATTAGAGATTGAGTAACGCATATTGGCGATACCCCCTTCATACATTAAATCAACAATGAGCTTTAACTCATGTAAGCACTCAAAATAAGCCATTTCAGGCGCGTAACCTGCTTCAGTTAAGGTTTCAAAGCCTGCTTGTACTAATGCTGTTGCACCACCGCATAATACCGCTTGCTCACCGAATAAATCTGTTTCTGTCTCTTCTTGGAAATTGGTTTCGATCACGCCAGCACGACCACCACCGTTTGCAGAGGCATACGATAAAGCAATTGCTTTTGCATTACCTGAAGAATCTTGGTGGACAGCAATTAATGAAGGTACACCGCCACCTTGAGTGTAAGTAGAGCGAACTAAATGTCCCGGACCTTTAGGCGCAACCATAATGACATCGAGGTCAGTACGTGGCTGAATTTGCTCATAATGGATATTAAAACCATGTGCAAAGGCTAATGCAGCCCCTTCTTGAATATTTGGCTCAACCACATCACGATATAATGTTGCTTGATGCTCATCAGGCGCAAGAATCATTACCACATCAGCAGCGGCAACGGCTTCTGCAATTGGAGCAACTTTTAAGCCCGCATTTTCAGCTTTAGCGGCTGAAGAAGAACCTGCACGTAAACCAACTGTGACATCAACACCTGATTCTTTTAAGTTATTAGCATGTGCATGGCCTTGTGAACCATAGCCAACAATCGCGACTTTTTTTCCTTGAATAATCGACAAATCAGCATCTTTGTCGTAATAAATATTCATAGTCATGGTGAATCCTTAATTTTTAATAGATAGTTTTTAATTAATATTTGTATAGTTAATCTGTGTATTTAGAGATGCAAAGCAATATTGCCCCGCGCAATACCCATTGCTCCCGAACGAACCACTTCTAGCACCGTTTGACATTCAAATGCTTCGATAAAGGAGTCCAATTTATCAGAACGACCCGTTAATTCAATTGTATAGGTTCGCTTTTTTACATCAATAATACGGGCACGGAAAATATCACTAATACGCTTAATCAAGGCACAATCATCTGTCGATGATGAAGCGACTTTTAGTAACAGCATTTCACGCACAATATAGCTGCCTTGGGGTAAGTCCATGACTTTGACTACATCAATCAGTTTATTGAGCTGCTTGATAATCTGTTCAATAATCTGAGGTTCACCATGCGTCACTAGCGTCATGCGTGACAAACTGGGGTCATCGGTTGGAGCAACGGTTAATGATTTAATATTGTAACCACGCGCCGAAAATAAACCAGCAACCCGTGATAACGCGCCCGTTTCATTTTCTAATAAAATAGAAATTACATGTCTCATTGTGCTATACCAAAATCATTTCATTAAGCCCTGCACCTGCGGGGATCATCGGGTAAACATTTGCTTCTTGTTTGGTAATAAAGTCCATAAAGACCAATCGATCTGTCATTGCAAATGCTTCTTTTAATGCAGCTTCCACATCTTCAGGTTTCTCGATACGCATTCCAACATGACCATAGGCTTCAGCTAATTTAACAAAATCAGGATTAACCTGCTTTTCCATTCGCACGCTAGAATAACGCTTTTGATAGAAGAATTCTTGCCACTGACGCACCATGCCTAAAAAACCATTATTTAAATTAATAATTTTAAGGGGTAAGCCTTCCTGCATACAGGTAGCTAGCTCTTGAATACACATTTGAATACTGCCATCACCTGTAATACAGGTAACCGTTGCTTCAGGGTGTGCCACTTGTGCACCCATTGCGGCAGGCAAACCAAAACCCATTGTGCCAAGTCCACCTGAATTTAACCAACGATTAGGTTTATCAAACTTATAGAACTGTGCCGCCCACATTTGATGTTGTCCCACATCAGAAGAGACATAAGCATCGCCCTTGGTCACTTCCCAAAGTTTCTCAACTACATATTGGGCTTTAATTTCTTTATCATTGGCTTGATCGTATTTTAGACATTCTTTAGAACGCCAAACAGCAATTTGTTGCCACCATTTTTCGAGTGCAGCCTGATCAGGAATATTATCATCTCGGCTATCTAATTCGATCTCAATTGCAT
The DNA here is from genome assembly GCA_015486375.1 of Thiotrichaceae bacterium. Lineage (GTDB taxonomy): Bacteria > Pseudomonadota > Gammaproteobacteria > Thiotrichales > Thiotrichaceae > S015-18. The sequence goes on along the minus strand of WFRR01000023.1, from coordinate 8,309 downwards.
TTAAGACTTCTTTAACATCACCAACAATGGGCACATCAACACTGACGTTTTTAGAAATCGAAGCAGGATCAATATCAATATGAATAATACGGGCATTCGGACAGAATTTTTCAATATTACCTGTAACACGATCATCAAAACGTGAGCCAATGGCAATTAATATATCCACATTATGCATGGATTGATTGGCTTCATAAGTGCCGTGCATTCCTAACATACCGAGGAATTGTTTATCTGTAGCAGGATATGCACCTAAGCCCATTAAGGTATTGGTAATCGGGTAATGTAAGCGTCGTGCTAATGCGGTCAGTTGCTTGGATGCACCTGAAGAAATAACCCCGCCACCACTGTAAATAACAGGCTGTTTGGCTTCCAGAATTAAATCGACCGCTTTCTTAATTTGTTTTTTATTGCCTTTAACTGTCGGCTGATAAGAGCGCATATTGATACTATCAGGGTAAACAAACTCGGTGGTATCAATGGTTAGGTCTTTAGGAATATCGACTAAAACGGGACCAGGGCGACCTGTGGTTGCAATATGAAAGGCTTTTTTAATGGTTTCTGCTAACTTCTCAACTTCTGTCACCAAAAAGTTATGCTTTACACATGGACGGGTAATACCAACAATATCCACTTCTTGGAATGCATCATTACCAATTAAAGGACGGGGTACTTGTCCTGTAAACACCACTAAAGGCACAGAGTCCATATAAGCATCTGCAATACCTGTCACCGCATTGGTTGCACCTGGGCCAGATGTTACAATTGCCACACCTGGTTTATCCGTTGATTTGGCATAACCTTCGGCGGCGTGGATTGCCCCTTGCTCATGTCTAGCGAGAATATGTCGGACGGAGTCGGCACTTTTATAAAGTTCATCATATAGGTAAAGCACTGCTCCACCTGGATAACCAAAAATCGTATCAACACCTTCCGCCTTTAGACACTCAATGAATATCTCAGCACCTGTTAATTTCACACTTACACTCCAGATGTTAGGTGGTAATGATCCAGTTAACACGCTTGCTAACTGTTATCAATGGAAAAATAGCCCGAAATGATAGTATGAATGGAGCAGAAATACATCCCTCCATTCAGGGGTAAGCCAGAAATTTATCAAAAAATTTGCATTTTTTGTATAAATTTTAAGCTTTAGGTCTTATTATGGCGGATAGGTTTCGACTGTCTTGCAACATAACAGCGAGTGACTGACTGAATCTTCTTTCCTTTAGATAAGGGAATATGTCAAACTGCGGTATTGTGTATTATTTTAGAAATAGGCAGTACCATGTGCAAATGTTGGGCGCAATATCTACTTATTGCAGTGATTTTTATGTTTTCTTTGATCAGCTTACTGACGGGCTGTGGCATCAAAGGACCTGTTTACTTACCCGATGAAAAACAAAAACAAGCAGATAATAAACAGAGTAAAACGCCTGAATCAATATCAACCAACACCATTAATGCTGCAACACCGACTCCGAGGGTGGATTAAAAATTATGGATTATTTTAACTATAAGCAAGATGAACTCTATGCTGAAGACCTATCCGTCGCTACCTTAGCTCAAGAATTTTCAACCCCTTGTTATATTTATTCTCGTGCCACTTTAGAACGTCATTGGCACGCATTTAATGATGCGTTTGCGGAGCAAGCTCATTTAATTTGTTATGCCGTTAAAGCAAATTCTAATATTGCTATTCTAAATCTTTTTGCCCGACTGGGTTCTGGTTTTGATGTGGTTTCAATCGGTGAAATTGAACGCGTATTACGCGCAGGTGGCGATCCCAGTAAAATTGTATTTTCAGGCGTGGGTAAAAAAGCCATTGAAATGCAACGGGCGTTAGAAATTGGCATTCATTGTTTCAATGTAGAATCGGAAGCTGAATTAGATCGCTTAAATCACGTTGCTGCAAAAATGGATAAAATTGCGCCCGTCTCTATTCGTGTTAACCCTGATGTTGATGCTAAAACTCATCCTTATATCTCGACAGGTTTAAAAGATAATAAATTTGGGATTAGCTATGAATCAGCGGAACGTGTTTATGAAAAAGCTTCCCAATTAAGCCACCTCAATGTTATTGGCATCGACTGTCATATTGGTTCACAACTCACTGAAGTCAGCCCCTTTATTGATGCACTGGATCGTATTATTGATCTAGCAGATCGACTCAAAACTAAAGGTATTACAATCCAACATTTAGATATTGGTGGTGGTTTAGGTGTGCGTTATGACCAAGAAACCCCGCCTTTACCTTCCGAATATACACAGCGTTTATTTAGAAATGAAAAGCTAAGGAAATATAAAATCATTATTGAACCCGGTCGTGCGATTGCTGCGAATGCAGGCATCTTAGTCACTGAAGTGGAATATTTAAAACATAATGAAGATAAAAACTTTGCGATTGTCGATGCTGCAATGAATGACTTAATTCGTCCTGCTTTATACCAAGCATGGCAAGCCATTATTCCCGTGAATAAGCACAAGAATAACAACACCAAAACACGCTCATATGATGTCGTTGGGCCTATTTGCGAAACAGGGGATTTTTTAGGAAAACAACGGGAATTATCTATTCAAGCTGGTGACTTACTGGTCGTACGCTCCGCAGGTGCATATGGATTTACGATGGCATCCAACTATAATTCCCGCCCCCGTGTTGTTGAATTAATGGTGGATAAGGATAAAGTCTATGTGATTCGTCAACGTGAGACTATTGACGATTTAATGTTAGGTGAGACCATACTACTATAAATGTTTGCGTGTCACTTTAAAAACACTTAATAGGTGATGCACAATCGGCCAAACAAAGATACTGCTGAATAAAGGCAACCAATAGTTCCATGAATAAGGCGTATTACCTGTCACTCCAAGAATCCACAGGTTTATTAATAAATATACCCCTAGAATAATAAAAATCATAAATACCTGTTGCCAGATAATGCGCGGATTAATACGCTCAGAAAGACGTAACGCCATATAGAGAACTAAGGTAAATCCTAGTGCATATTGACCTAAAATTGCGCCTGATAATACATCCATTAACAAACCCGTAAACCAAGCTAATACAAGCGAAATACGTTTAGGCATAATGATTGCCCAATGAATAAACGTCAGTGCAATCCAATCAGGTCGCCATACCAGTAAACCACTGCTAAGGGGTAACATTGTTAAAATCATTGCGACTAATACGGACGTTAGAATTGCACCTGGGAAACGTAAGAAAACTTTATCCATTATTCTTTTTCTCTTTATCTTTGTTCTCAGAAGGTGACTGGCTTTTTTGAGATTCATCGGAAACGGGTGGCACGATCACTTTTTCTTTCCATACCAATAAAACTTCACGTACGGTATCGTAGTTTACAAAGGTCTTAGCTTGAACATTGAGAAAAGGATTGTCAGGTTCAAATTTAACCTCAACGACCTTCGCGACAGGGTAGTTTGCTGGAAATAATTGCCCAAAACCTGAACTCATATAAACATCATTATTCCGTACATCAGCATTAGCCACCACATCTTTCAGCTTCAACATATTCAGTTCACCTGTGCCTGTTGCTAAGGCACTTTGACCCGTACGTTTATTGTAAACAGGGATCGTATGATGTGGATCTGAGAGTTGAATCACGACCGAAGTATAAGGTGCAGTTTCAATAATTTGTCCATAAATATTACCGAGACTTAATACAGGTTGCCCAATAGTGATTCCCTGATCATTGCCTGCATTAATGACTAATTCTTGCTTAAAGCTGCCCCGAGTAATACTTAAAATATCCGCTAAAGAAAATTTATTATAATTATTGGGCTTTGCCTGAAGCTGACGCCTTAGATTCTCATTTTCAGTTTTTAAACCTTGAAAGAGCTTCTGTTGTGCCGAAGAAAATTCAAGTTGTTTACGAAAAGCATAATTCTCTGTCGCAAGAGTATTATGAGTAGAGAAAAATTCGGAGACTCGATAAGCTGTTTCTTGAGGTAAATCAACTAGCATTTGTAGGGGATAAACAAGGATAGATAAGGCCGTTCTCACCGATGCCAATGAATTGTTTTTATAATCCAGCACCATAAAAGATAATGATAACAAAATAAACAGCATAAATTGCAAGAGTAGCTGAGGATTTGAGGTGTTGGGTGTATTGTGCATATTCAATAAACTTATAATATTCGATGACTTTTACAAAAGAAATTATCCTTGATATTTGAAGCTAGTGAGGAAGAGTCAATATCCATCACCACTTCACTTGATCTAAATAATATCTATTATTCAGATGCTAAAAAGTCAACACCTTCCTCTTCCATTAACTCAAGAATACGACCACCACCGCGTGCAACACAGGTCAATGGATCATCAGCAATGACAACAGGAATACCCGTTTCTTCCATCAGCAGGCGATCTAAATCTCGTAATAAAGCCCCGCCACCTGTTAATACAATACCGCGATCAGCAACATCTGCGCCTAATTCAGGTGGAGTCTGCTCTAAAGCCGTTTTAACCGCACTAACGATACCAAATAAAGGTTCTTGTAACGCTTCTAAGATTTCATTACTGGTGAGTGTAAAGGCACGAGGCACGCCTTCTGAAAGATTGCGCCCTTTAACTTCAATTTCTAATAACTCTTCACCAGGATAGGCTGAGCCAATTTCGCATTTAATACGCTCTGCTGTGGCTTCACCAATTAACATGCCATAGTTACGACGCACATAACTAATTATCGCTTCATCCAGACGATCACCACCAATACGGACTGAAGCTGAGTAAACAATACCGCGTAAAGACATAATGGCTACTTCTGACGTTCCGCCACCAATATCTAATACCATTGAACCAATCGCTTCATCAATGGGAATACCTGCACCAATCGCCGCAGCCATCGGCTCTTCGATTAAATAAGCCTTACGCGCCCCTGCCCCTAAGGCTGAATCTTTAATCGCTCGACGCTCGACCTGTGTTGCTCCACACGGTACACAAATCAATACCCGAGGACTCGGACGTAAAATACGCCCTGAATCAACTTTACGGATAAAGTACTGCAACATTTTTTCGGTGTAGGTGAAATCAGCAATAACACCGTCTTTCATTGGACGGATTGCATCGATATTTTCAGGTGTTCTCCCTAACATTTTTTTAGCATCAATACCCACAGCCTCAATGGACTTAGGGCCACCCGGACCACGATCTTGACGAATTGCAACGACAGAGGGTTCATCCAACACAATACCTTTGCCACGCATAAAAATAAGCGTATTTGCAGTGCCTAGATCAATCGAAACGTCATTTGAAAATAGACCAGAAATGCCTTTAAAAAACATATTATATTTATTCCATTTTTATGTTGATATATAACAAGAAGTTGAAACTGGTATGCACCCCTCCTTGGTTAACTAAACGAGCTTAGGCTAATCACCCATATAGAATCAAAAGATTCCTTAAACTCATGATCCAAGCCATTCGCTTTAATAGCATAGTTGTTAATAGCACAACATACTAATGTAATATTGAAAATAAAACAGCTAAAAAGTCATTATTGACAGAACTGGATTGAGTAGATAAAAAAACAAATAAGCCCACATAATCTAGCAACTGTTAACCTTTTGAGCAAGATAAAGCGATAGAGCTGCTGACTTTAATTAAGAAGGTAGAATAAAATAGCAATATTTCATAGCATTTTATTGCAATTGCTTGACAGTTGTAGAACGACTTTTTAGCATGTTGCCTCCCTTTAACACGTGTTAGTCTCAATGGATTATCCTAAAATTAGTCAACTGCTCGCTGATGATATGCAAGCTGTTAATACCTTAATCTTGCAAAAACTTCATTCTGAGGTTGTGCTTGTTAATCAATTAGGCAAATATATTATCAGCAGTGGCGGAAAACGTATTCGTCCTATGTTGGCACTATTGGTTGCAAAAGCCTGTAATTATCAAGGTGATAAGCATATTAACATTGCTGCCATTATTGAATTTATTCATACAGCAACGCTACTACATGACGATGTAGTGGATGAATCTTCACTGCGTCGAGGTCAAGATACAGCACACCAAATTTGGGGCAATCAGGCCGCTGTTTTAGTCGGTGATTTTCTCTATTCGCGCGCTTTTGAAATGATGGTCGATATAGAAAGTATGCGTGTTATGGCTATTTTAGCCACAACAACCAATACGATTGCTGAGGGCGAAGTGCTACAACTTTTAAACTGTCATGATGCCGATACCACAGAACAACGCTATATGGACGTTATTCACTCTAAAACGGCTAAATTATTCGAAGCGGCTAGTCAATTAGGGGCAGTCCTATCAAACTATCCTGCGAATAAGGAAGCGCAATTAGCAAAATATGGCATGCACCTTGGAACAGCATTTCAACTGATTGATGATGTTATGGACTATCAAGCCACATCAGAAGAGATGGGTAAAAATGTCGGTGATGATCTCGCAGAAGGTAAACCCACCTTACCTTTGATCGTTGCATTGCGGCGTAGTCAAGGCAGTGCAGCTCAACAAATTCGTACGGCTATTGAAGAAGGTGGCCTAGAAAATCTTGATAATATTTTGGATGCAATACAGTCCACAGGGGCTTTAGAATACACCATTAATATTGCTAAAAATGAAGCGGAATTAGCCATTACGCAACTAAATTGTTTGGAAGAAAGCCCCTATAAAACCGCTTTAGAGTCATTGGCTTGGTTGTGTATTGAACGTACACATTAAACTAACATTACTAATTAATTTACTCGTCTTACGAAGTTTAAATCGTAAGATTTTAAGATAAACCCTTTTCAAGGATCATAACGATGATAATAAAAATCAGCGCACTTATTTACACCCTTATAGCTATTACAGTCATTACACTAATGATTATGCGTCCACCCATTAAAATGGATATTGCAACTAATCAAAATACACCCAGCGAAGCAACTGTACAAAACCCGACTGTTATCGAAGCCAGTGATATTCAAGCGACTGAAAATAGTAATAATACAATTCCAGATGAATTGCCAGCAACAGCTATTCCACCAATGCCCATTTCTGTAACACCTGAAACTGCAGTAAGCCCAGCAATGCCTATCACTCCAACCGCACCTGCAACAGAAGCCGTTGAAGTACCTATTCCTAGTGCTGTTGCGCCTGTAGATAGCAGTACAGCGATTAACCCAAGCCCTGTAATACCTAGTATTCCTATTGCTCCTAGTGCGCCTGATACGGCACCACAAGCTGCTGTACCTGCCAATGTTATTGATACACCACTTAATTCAGTGTTGCCAGAAAATACTACGTTGAATTAAATAAGCTATTCCTTTGCTGAAATAGCAAAAATCCCCAGCGGTTATTGCAACCTATGGGGATTAAACTGTATTGATACAAATTAACCCTTAGCTAGAAGCTGAAAAACGTCCAAAACCTGCTAAATGTTTGTTCCAAAATCCGTTACCCACTTTAGTGATTTCAACTGTTTTACCTTTACGGGGTGCATGAACAAAACGTCCATTGCCAAGATAAATTCCTACGTGTGTAATACCTCTACGCTTACCTGTATTTTTGAAAAAGACTAAGTCACCTGATTTTGCTTGATGGGTTGGAATTCTTTTAGTCGAAGCATATTGCTGTGATGCCGTTCTAGGCACTCTGACCTTATTCACTTTATAAGAATATTGTACTAAACCACTACAATCAAAGCCTTTCGGCGTTGTTCCGCCCCAAACATAGGGAATATTTAATTGTTTTTGTGCGACCCAAGCTGCACGGTCAGCAGCGGTGACTTTTTTTATTTTGCTAGCAGAAGCCCGTTTTAATTGTAATTGTTGACGCTGTTTATTGACGACATTGTGTTTAATTTTTTGAATTTTATGAGTGGGTGTAGGTTTTACAGGAGCTGTGAATTTTTTCGTTTGTATTGTACTACCACAACCTGTCAGAAAAATGGAAGATAAACCAATAATGCTGATACCTGTCGCTTTTACGCCGTTTAAATTAATCATATAACAAACCTTTGGTGTTGAACTTTAAGTTGAGGTTGTAATATTTTTGCTTACTAGTGTGAATAACACTCGTGCATCCATATTACAGCACTAAAATCATATATTTAATTTTTTCAATCCTACAGATGAAATCTTTATAAATCGAAGGATAGAAAAAATGGATAAAGGCAATATTTATTATCGTTATTGGTAACGCCATTTTTTTTAGCTTGCAGCGAAAATACAACTTGATAGTCTTTCATGCAAGTACTATGAATAAAATATGAACATGAAAAATTATAAAAATAGCGTTTTTATAATTTTAACCACAATTGTGGTAATTTTAATACAGGATATATT
>WFRR01000022.1 GCA_015486375.1 Thiotrichaceae bacterium | reverse complement strand
GTCCAGTTATTACACGAGTATATTGCAGCCTTGCAAAGCGGCATTATTTCCCCTGAACAACTGCCTGAACGGATTAGCTTATTTGCTCCGAGTACCTTGCCGCCACTATTGCTTAATCTACTTTTACAATTATCTGAATGGGTACAAATCGACTTTTATTTACTCGCCCCAACACATAAATATTGGTTAGATTTAGTTTCTCAAAAAGTAGAGGCTAAAATACGTTTAAGTCGTCCTGATGAATTGAAGTATATGGAAACAGGGAATCGTCTTTTATCTTCATGGGGACGACAAGGACAGGTATTTTTTGATCAATTAGTCAGTGTGAGTGAGTACGCACAAGAATATCAGCACTTCCAAGAACCCGAGAATCAGACCGTACTGCAACAGCTTAAATATGATATTTATCATCTGCTGGATGCCAATCATGATGCTGAAAAAATTGCTAAACAGGGTAATAGTTTAAGCATTCATATTTGCCATAGTCCATTACGAGAAATACAAGTTTTACATAATAATTTACTGCATTTACTCGATAATGATCCGAGTTTATATCCTGAAGATATTCTCGTCGTTGCGCCTAATATTTCTGATTATGCGGCTTATATTGAAGCCGTATTTCGTCAAAGCGATGATATGCCGTTTATTGCATGGAATATCAGTGATTTAAACACTAATGAAGATATTCCGCTGATTCGGGCTTTTCTACAATTATTTAAACTGGCAGAGAGTCGCTTTACACAATCTGAAATCTTGATGTATTTAGAAGTCGCTGAAGTACAGCAAAAATTTGGACTCGATAATGCGGAAGTCAAATTAATTAAACAGTGGTTAGAAGCAGGTGCAATTCGTTGGGGTAAAAGTGCGAAACACAAAGCCAGCTTAAATTTGCCTGCACTGAGCCAAAATACATGGGAACAAAGTGAACACCGTTTATTTATGGGCTATGCGATGGGAGATATTGATTCTACCTTTGAAGATATTGCCCCCCTTTCGGACATTGAAGGTAATAATAGTGAAATCTTAGGAAAATTTTGGCAATTTTATTCGACCCTAGAAAATTACAGTCAACGCTTTAATACTCCACAAACACTGACGGCATGGCAAATCAGTATTAATCAACTTTTAGAAAGTTTCTTTGCCGATCAACAGTTAGAAGAAAGCCATTTACAAACGATTCGGGATGCGGTGGACCAATTGATGCTAAATGCGGAAGGCATTACGGTTGATACGCTTATTTCACGGCAATTACTGCGGATTATTTTAGAATCGAGTCTAGCAGAAGTCGGGAATTTACATCGTTTTATGAGTGGTGGTGTGTCATTTAGTGGCTTTAAGCCAATGCGGAATTTACCTTTTAAAGTGATTGCTGTTTTAGGTTTAAATGATGGTAGCTTTCCTCGTCAAGTGCATAAAATTGAATTTGACTTAATGCAACAACATTATCAGGTCGGTGATCCTAATCCGCGTGATGAAGATCGTTATTTATTCCTTGAAACCCTGCTGTCTGCCCAAGACCAACTTTTGATTAGCTATGTCGGGCGTAATATTAAAGATAATACCGAAAAACAGGCCTCGGTATTATTGAAAGAATTACTGGATTATATTGATATTCGTTTTTGTGACCCTCAACAACCCGAACGACTGTACTCCGATTTGATTACTCAAGTACATCGTTTACAGGCTTATCACCCAAGCTATTTTAAAACTCCTGCCAATGTAGAAAATGATGCTGATGATACCAATAATAACAGTGATAATGTAAGCGCGAAAATAGGTATAAATCAACAAAGCTATGCTAATTATTGGTGCAATATTGCCAAACAAGTGACACAGATTAATCAATCCCATCAGGAAAATAATAAGGTTGGAAATAGCCATAATACCGACTTAATTTCATGGCAACAACGTCCTGAATTAGCCGCCCCTGATGAGGCTTGGTACAATATTGATGTGAGTCAATTAATTCGTTTTTTCAAACATCCAATGCGCTTTTTCTTACAGCAGCGTTTAGGTATTTATCTGCATCGCGACAGCAATGAAATTCATGATGATGAACCCTTTAACTTAGATGCGTTAGAAAAATATAAGCTAAAAAATACCTTACTGGAAGAATGGCAACAACAGCATCAATGTCAAGATAATCAAGCCGAGAATAGCCTACAACAAACCGATCAAGCGGTACTGTATGCAAAGGGAATTTTACCGCATGGACATCAAGCTGAAGAACTATTAGCACAATTACAATCCGAGCTTGAACCTGTGATTAAAGAGGCAGAGCAATTACTTGCGGATGAATTACCGCAAAGTTTAGCCATTGATCTACATTTTTATGATGATACGACCCAACAGGATTATACAATTCAAGGCAGTTTAGCCCATGCCTATCCTGCGATTGGTTTAGTCGAAATGAAGGCGGGTAAGCTCAATGGTGCAGATCAAGTCAATTTTTGGATTAGCTATATGTGTTATCGCCTCAGTGAAGCAAGCGATTATTGCCAAGATGGCTATTTTATTGATAATAAAGCTTGTTATCACATTCCTGCTGAGGCAATTAGCCAAACAGATGCTAAAGATTATTTAAATACTTTACTGGCTTATTATCATCAGGGTATTTGTAAACCCTTAGCCTTATTACCTAAATCCAGTTATGCCTTGGTGCAAGCGAAGGCTAAACATAAACATTTCAATGCTGAAAAAAGCCCAGAATGGCAGTCAGATGGTGAATTTAATCGTCCTTTAGGCGATCAATATGATCACTATATTCAAGTGATATTACGTGGACTGAGTGATTTACCCATTAATAGCCAAGAATTTATACAGATTAGTGGGGATGTGCATCGTTTTGATTTAAGCAAACTATAAGCCTCTAGCATTGACAGCATCAACCCTATTCTTCCTGCATTAATGCGATTTGTCTAACAATACAATGCACTTATGGACACTTATCAGGTAGACTACGCGGCTAGTCAATTTTAGCTAGCTTTCTTGATTTGCATCATAAGACAACGATGAAACTTCAATAAATTTAGCAGTAACTAAAATTTTAATTTAAGAATAAGCATTTAATCAATCATTAGATACTTATTTTGTCGGGAGGAATTTATGAGTAAATGGGTCTTTTTGGGGGTATTTTCCCTTGGTTTTATTGCTTATGCCGCAATGAATAGTTTTTTTCACTATACCAATGACATGGAGTTCTGTACTTCCTGCCATACCATGCAAACCAATTTAAAAGAATATAAAGAAACCGTACATTACAAAAATCATGCGGGTGTGCGGGCGACGTGTTCAGATTGTCACGTTCCTAAAGAGTTCTTCCCAAAAATCAAAGCTAAAATATTTGCGGTGAAAGATATTTACCACGAAATTGTGGGTACAATTGATACGCCTGAAAAATATGAGCAACATCGTTGGAGTATGGCAAATGCCGTCTGGGATAAAATGAAAGCCTCAGATTCGCGCGAATGCCGTACTTGTCATAGCTGGGATGCAATGATGTTTGAAGATCAAGATAAATCAGCTTCTAAAAAGCATCAACGAGCGAAAGCAGAAGGTAAAACCTGTATTGATTGCCATAAAGGGATTGCTCATACCGAGCCTGAAGAACCCGAAGCAGTTGACGAAGCAGTAAAGGTTGAGAAGAAAAGTGATGCACCTGCTATCCCTACTAAACCAGCCGTACCTGCTGAACCAAAAGCTCCTGCTGCCCCCGCTGCACCTGAAATGTAAATCCTTTTAACAGGTCGTTAGGCACAGTATCGGTCGTTAATTTTAGTGATTACATCATTAGAATTGACGGCTGATTTAGATTTTAAAGCTGGGATTGAAGCGCGTCTAAATGCGGTATATCAATGTTAGCTTGCTTAGCAATCTTCAAAGCTCGTTCCAAACGCGCTGGCGCACTACGTCCCATACAACCATGTTCAGGATCACCTTCAAACGCAATTAACATTGCCGCTAATAAAGCTTCTTTATCTAAACTTTGCTCTGCTAAATGCTCTTGAATGGCATGAATATCTGATAGTACCTCACGTACAAAAGCTTCATGGTCTTGCCATAATTCACTCACCACGCCACCCGTCTTTAAACCACAAATATTAGACGCTAAGATATAGTAATTTTTGCGTACCAACTCAAATAAAAGCTCGGATTCACTCGCTAAGATATTGCAAGGAATTTGCAAACTATCCAAGGCGGCTTTAATCAAATTAGCCTGACTTCCATAAACAGGCGAAGCAACGACAACCTTTGGTTCTTGTCCTTGTTTCTTTTCAAACCAAATCGACGCAACGGTTGGATTGCTAATATTATGCTGTTGCCAATCAGACGGTAATAATTCATTTTGAATCAATGCAGTACAGTTTTTCCATTGTTCAGGTAATGTAGCCAGCACTGAAGCTAAATCACTTTCTCCTACGGTCACTAACACTAGCTGTGGTTCGGGGACTTGTTGCGCTACTTGCTCAATATCCATATCACGCGTAACAGGATAAATAGGATGACCTAATTTTAAAAACCCTCGTGCAAAAACAGAACCAATTTCGCCTATACCAATAATAACAATCGCTGCTTTCATTTACTTTATCCAAATGTAGGCACTATATATTGTCTATACGGTTTCTGCACTGGGTACTCAAATTCAGATAAGTTACTAATTCAGTTCAATCCGTTAAACAAGAAGTTGGTGATTCAAGATTTAGTTAGCGACTCGAAAAACATTATTGTTAATTTCATTATCAATATCAGTATTACGACGAATGATATTTGCAAGGCGGCTTCTACCCATTAAACGATTTTCTTCGGGAGTTAAAGTATTTTCATACCAAAAACGATCGCCATCACGTAAGGCTTCAAATTGTTGAATTAATACCGCCGAAATTAATTCACCGACTATACCCCCATTAATGCGATCTTCGGCAAGACCACCGACCCATACATCAATATCATCAACTGATTGATAAGCATCTGCTAAACGAGTTTGAATTGTGCTATCAGCACTAATATCACTGAAATTAGTTGCTGCACTTAAGCCTAAAGCCAATCGTGTTGCATTATAAGAGGGTAAACCATGATCACGCCCCCTCTGAATATTCAATGCAACCAAATCAAAGCCACCTTGAGCAGGATTACCAAATAAGAAATTACGCACATCATCAATAATGAAAGGATCAATGGCTTGACAGACTTGGTTGGCTAAGCCACGCAAGACAGGTTCAATACCGCCTTCTGTTGTAAGCCGTTGTGGAGAGAAAAAAGCCTCCCGTAGCGATAAATGCCCAAAACTACTTTCACTACCATCGGCATTAAGGCGTAATAAAGTAGGACTCAAAGCACTGTGTCCATAACGATAGGCTGCGGTAGAAAATAAATTACTGATATTAGGATTAACATTATCCCGATAACCTCGATATGGACGCAGGGCATTACGTCCTAATAAAGCAGGTAGATATTCACGATAAGTTATGATTTGTATTTCAGCCCCTACTAATTTGCGCGCTAATTGATAAATTTCTTCACCGTTTAATGTCGCCTGTTCAGTGGCAATTTTTATGGCTAAACGATTATGCTCACGTACAAATAATGTATGCAAAGTGGTCAACCCCACTTGCTCATTAGCCCGTACATCACCTGCTAAAAATAGGCGATTACTATCACCTCCAGCATTACTAAACCCATCCATATTAAAAGGCAGTAAATTACCTTCACTCGTCTTTAACTGCCCTGAACCATCTAAGGTTCGCAAGGCATTGGCACGTTCTGTATTAGAACCATACACATTTGAGCCATCTAACCACGCTGAAATTTCATTAAGTTGCTGGCGTGGGTTATCACTGGATGTACCTGAATTAGCATCATAAATAGAGCGGTTAAAACTAATCTCCTCTGTACCTGTTGTATTGGGATCAAATGATGGATCACCTGCGGGAACAGCAATATTAGCAAATTCGGTCGGATCAGTGCCGTCAGTTAAATCAATATCATGATCAATAAATTGTCCCCATTGCCATAGAAAATCACTGGCATTTTGTGTATTAGGAATAGAATCTGTTTGACTACTGACCTTATTACTAATTTCTCGTGCGCTAGCCCGATCACTCCCAGATAAAGCAGAAATTCCATCTGCATAGTCCATATCAACAACACGTTCTAAACGGGTATGCGATGCACCCCACTCAGTATTATTCTCATTATTGCCTGAACCATCAAAGCTACGTTCTTCACCACTGCTACCTACACTATTGCGGGGTGGTTGATTTTGACGCGTAATACGACGTGTTGGTGACGTTCGATTATTGGTGTTTGCATCAGCCGCTTCTAAAACAGGATTTGGATTAACGTTGGTTTGATTATTAGCTTGGGGAGGTAGATTTCTTGGCTCCATAGCCATAGCAAGCGATAAAACTGAAACAGATAATAGACTCGTGAGTACGAATAAAGGTGACTTTTTCATGCTTGTTTCCTCTCGATGAAGCGTTAATGTGCACACAAGTATTACAGAACAATGTGTTGCAAATTTGTGCCAAATAAGGAGAAAAGGTGAAGATTTTAGTTTTTAGTTTTTATAAATTGCGAGGTTTGAAGTAGAAGCATCCTTAAACAATGTCTTACAAATTTGTGCCTATTCTTGCCCTCAGATGGGACAAACAGTAATAATACAGCTTGATTTTTCTAGGTAGTAATACGTTATGAGTAAGCAACGCAAAGCAGTGTCCTTAATTTCGGGCGGATTGGATTCCATGCTGGCAACCAAAGCCATTATTGATCAGGGTATTCATGTTGAAGGTTTAAATTTTTATACAGGCTTTTGCGTCGAAGGACATACCCAAGCCATTCGTAAAAAAGATAAGAAAAAGCCTAAACGCAATAATTCCCTTTGGGTTGCGGAACAATTGGGGATTAAATTACACATTATTGATATTGTTGAAGAATACAAAGATGTCGTGATTAATCCTAAGCACGGTTATGGCGCAAACTTAAACCCTTGTTTAGATTGTAAAATCTTTATGGTTAAAAAAGCCCATGAGTGGATTAAGAAACATGATTTTGATTTTATCTTTACAGGTGAAGTCATTGGGCAGCGCCCGATGTCACAGCGTTTGGATACCATGCCTATAATTTCAGGTGAATCAGGCGCAGATGATTTGTTATTGCGCCCAATGTGCGCCCAAAACCTACCAATGACCAAACCTGAGCGTGAAGGCTGGGTTGATCGCAGTCAGCTATTTAATTTCAGTGGACGTACCCGTAAACCTCAGATTGCACTCGCAGCCAAATTTGGTATAGAGGAATATTCACAACCTGCGGGGGGTTGCTGTTTTCTCACTGACCCCAATTATTCAGATAAATTAAAGGATTTATGGGGTCATCGTGGTGACAAATATTATGAGCTTGACGATATTATGTTGCTCAAAATTGGTCGTCATCTACGCCCTCGTGACAATTTTAAAGTTATGATTGCCCGTGAAGAAGGCGAAACAAATTTCTTACATGGCTATAAAAAGCAGTTTATCTATGTAGAACTACTTAGCCACACGGGTCCACTAACCTTATTGGATGGTGAAAATATTACAGAAGATGATATTAAATTAGCCGCAAGTATTGCAGGTCGTTATAGCAAAGGACGGGATGCAGATGAAATAACCGTTCGTGCAGGCGGTCAACATCTACAGCCCAAAGAATATAGAGTGAAAGCCTTACAACCCGATGAGATTCCACAAAAATGGTATCTGTGATCGTCGCAATAAACCGTTAAAATTTATCTGTATCCATTACAAATGGTGCAAATTGCATAGATATTTAAGTATCAGACACAAAAAAACCGAGGCTAAGCTCGGTTTTTTTAAGGGAATTTCTAGAATTTATTTCCAGAAGTTCGCTTCTTCAGATGCAATGTCACGCACCATATTGGTGAGTTCTTGGTAACGACGACGGTGTTCTTTACCTTCATCACTGACATAGTATTCTTCAGCATCGAAACTACCGACATTGAATTTTGATTGCATATCAAGCATTTCTTGAATCATTTCTTGCTTCGTAGCCATTGTGGTTTTCTCCAACAGAACTTTAAAATCTGTTTACTAATATACAAAAGATTACCCCTTAGTCGCCATATCCCTAAAAGGGTAAGTGACGGTAAATATTCAGCTTACTCCAGCGTCTCGAGCCAAGGTTGACCATTGATTAATAAGTTCTCAATCACAGCCATGCCATTTCTAGTCACGGAAACTTGTAATGAACCTTGGGCATCCCGTACCTTTTTATCCAATTGTTGTGCATATTGCTCTGGGATGTAGAACCGCTCAATTCCTGCAATAAACTGTCCTTTCTGACAAAAACCAACGAGATGTAAATCACAAGCTTGTATGGCAACTTGAGAAGGATCAAGAAAATAAGCCTTGGGCTTTAAGCACAGTTCAACCGTTTTACTGGAATCATAATCACAGGAATTACTGGCTTTATAATCAATACGATAGCGCAAATAATGCCCTGAAAGTAAATCACGCGGATCAAAGCCAATAATGGGTAAAGTAACTGTTTGTCCTGTATTAATAATATTTTGTTTATAAACCAATAAAGACAACAAAGCGATAATAGGAAAACCCAGTGCAAACAGTAAATTACCGAATGATGCACGGGATAGATGGCTGAGTGAAAAGTATTTCATCGTAGTCTCCTTATCCAACCTTGTAAGGGTTGACGAGTGCGATACCATGTATAACTCACACCAATAATAATTAAGCCTGAAATAATCAAACCTACCCCTGTTGCGGCAAGTGAGCCAATCACTTCAAAATAAATCAGTAGAAAACGTAATCCAATTAAAAAGGTAATGGCATTAAACAAGCCTTGTTGCTCTGAGATACCCAAATGAATCGCATAGAGGGTAAGAATTGCAATAATTAATACAGGTGCAAGCAATGAACGTTCGTATTCAGCCGTTGCAGAGACTAATAATTGTGGATGATATAAGACTAAAAGAAGTACGATCATCATTAATAAGACAATCTTACTGAGTGCACGATAGTCTGATTTAAACAGCAATAAGCCGACTAATAAGCCCGTAATCATATAAATTGGGGTGAATAGTGCTTCACTAATAAAACCCTCTTGTAGCTCTTGCCATGAAATAAAGGGTGACCAATACAACATATCCGCATAAACAAGACTGCTTAAGGCACTAATGACAAACCAAACTCTTAAGGTATTAGCTAATTGCTGGTATTGAAATTGTTCTGAGATATAGGTGAGTGCAATACTGAATAGAGGGGTAATCAATAAGACGAGAGTCAGTTTACGTTCAAAGTCTAAGCCTTTCGTATCAAGTCCTAATAGCTGAGAGTAAAATGCTACTAAGCTCCATACAAAGCCTAATAAAAACAGAGTTACCCAGAAAAAATGTGAGAAGTACTTTTTAGAATATAGGGTAATCGGTAAGGTGATAATACTCCATAACAATAAAGCGTGATACCAAGCTCCCCCGCTATGATAAATCTGTGAAATAAGCCCAATGCTAGCCAGACAGAGCAATTGAAAGCTCAATAAAAGCACTTCCGTCCAGATAGATTTTTTGCGTTGAGTTTGAAAGTAGAAAATTCCCATTGCTAACAGCGCGAGCAAAGCAAAATCTGCGCCGATTTTCATCGTAGCTGAGAGGTTAACCCAATTAGCTGCAATAATAGAAATGATCCCAATCCCTGTTACGACTGCACCCAAAATAATAAAACCATAAAGAAACCAATGATTTTTTGCTTGCTGTTGTGCCTCATACATCAGAATAGCTTGTGACTGCTCAAAGCTAATAAGGGTATTTTCTTGCCATTTTTTTAGTTTTTTATTCAGTTTCATAGGCTTAGTTTAGACTAAAAAGTGCTGTTCCAAGTGCAGTTGTAGTTTATGTTAAAATTCTTATGAATAAGTTTTATATGAATAAATATTATGCAGACTGATACGTTACATCGTTTTTTAATAGAAAGTGCCAACGTTCGTGGCGAATGGATACATTTAGATGATACATGGCAACACATGCTTGACTGTGCAGATTATCCTGCTTCGATAAAAAAGGTACTCGGCGAAGCACTGGCTGCAACGCTGCTATTATCAGCAAGTTTAAAATATAAGGGGACTTTGTCATTACAAATCAATGGTACAGGGGCAGCCAATTTACTCTTAATTCAAGCGACCTCTACAGGCACAGTTCGCGGTTTAGCCCGTTGGAAAGAAGAACCCAAAGGGGATCAACTCTCTGATATTTTTAAAACGGGTAATTTAGCCATTACGATTGAACCCAGTGATGGCGGTGAGCGTTATCAAGGTATTGTTGAATTACAAGCTGAATCCTTAGAAGCGACCTTAACTGAGTATTTTCAACAATCTGAACAACTTTCAACCCGCCTCTGGTTAGCTTGTAATGATCAATCAGCCTCAGGGCTGTTATTACAGTGTTTGCCTGAAGAAAATGATGATGAGAACGAAGGTTGGCAACGCACGGTTTTATTAGCTGAAACGGTTAAGCCAGAAGAGTTATTAGACTTGGATGTAGAAGATATTTTACATCGCCTCTTCCACGAGGAAGATGTACGTTTATATACAGGTGATCCACTGAATTTTCAATGTAGCTGTTCACAAGAAAAAGTGGAGGCAATGGTGGTCTCACTGGGGCAAGACGAAGCTGATGCACTCTTACAGAAACAAGGGGAAATTGCGATTAGTTGTGAATTCTGCAACCGTCATTACCAATTAGATCCGATTGATGTACAACAGTTATTTTCTGAAGAACTCAGTAGTGATCTTTCAGATAATAAGAAAATGGTACATTAATTATGCGAGTTTTGATTGTTTATGCACACCCTAATAAAAATAGTTTTAATCACGCGATCTTAGAAAAGATGCAACAGGGTTTGCAAGCAGAAGGGCATGAAGTACAAGTCAAAGATTTATACGCAGAAAATTTCGATCCTGTCTTACGGGCTTCAGACCTAGAGAGTTTACAGTTGGGTAATATTCCTGAAAATATTGCAAAAGAACAAGCCTCTTTATGTTGGGCAGAGGGATTAGTGTTCATTTATCCACTTTGGTGGTTTGGTCGTCCCGCAATATTAAAGGGTTGGTTCGATAAAGTATTAACCAATGGTTTTGCCTTTAAGTTTGGTGAAGAAGGTCTAACAGGTTTATTAAAACATCGACGCGCTTTAGCACTGATTACCGCAGGTGGAACAGAAGACTTTTTCAAGAAAAATAAAGCTGAGCCATTAGTATATCGCCCAATGACAGATGGTACATTATCCTTTTGTGGTATCGAAGATGTTAACCACCGTATTTACTATGATATCGGTGGTATGAGTGACCGAGGACGACAAGACGTACTAGAAGAGGTCGCTACAATGGGAAAAGATTTTAATGAAAAATAGCTAAGCCACTTTTCTATCAAGACTTGATTGTTACCCTTCAAATTATTAAGACATAATTTGAAGTTTTCTAAACCCTTTATTTTTTTCTTGACTATATTGAATGCAGTAACTTCTTGCTCTAATTTTTCTATTTTATTAATGAGTTCTGTTTTTTTATTCATTTATATAACCTGCTTAAACAAAAATTAGAAGTCCATCAAGAGTGGAATCATTAATATCAGTACTGTAAAAAATATTTTATAGTAGTTCAGCTTTTAACTTATCAATATCTATTGTATCTAAATACTGTTCTAACACCGCTTGGTCTTTAAGCTTTGTGCCAGTAATTTTAATCATAATCTGACCAATGACGGATAAAGTGATCTCAGTACTATTTTTATCAACCTTTTTTACACCCTTGATTCTTTTGTAACGATAAGGACTCATACTATCATCAGCACCCAGTACAGCGGGGTTGTTGATCATCATTGTCATCATAGCGAGTATAGGTGAATTAGCTGCGATCTCAATATCGACTTGCTCAGTCTCCTTGTCGCTTTTCTTCGTATAGCGTGCTTTCATACTTGAACCACCCCCAAGCATAGACATTGCCATTTGATTACCATTATTATCAACTTTTTCTGCTGTCCAACCTGCCAAGGGTTTAGGGAGTAATTTTTGATTCTTTGCAGCGTCTAACTTCTGTAACTGTGCAGTTACAAATTTCAACTCCTCCACTGCCACTTTGTAATCTTTCGCTTCATAAGCTTTCAACCCTTCATTAATTTGATCAATGATTTCATCAGCATACAGTACTGAACTTGCGAATATAGGTAAAATTAGCATTCCTACAATTAATAATTTTTTCATTGTTATTTTTCCTTTAATTTTCAAAATTTATAATGGCGTGTATACACTTTAAGATAGCTAACTAAAACATAGCTCAATTTTGGAAGAAACGTAAAGTATTATAGATTGATTTAGGTTTAATATGCTCTATATGAAATCCATATTCACCGATATAAATAACAAATAAACCCATTTATCAAAAATCTACATACTGTCCAATATACCGTCAGCCGTTCTTGACTCAAAATTGAAGATGATAGAGAAAGTTATGGTGAACAGAGATTTGTTACATTTGGTAACCTTCAAGGTTGTGTTATAGCTATTGTTCATAAGGCCATTAATCGCCATAATAAAGATTCGAGCGTTAGAAATTAAGGTACGCGATTTAAAAAAAAGCCGAGAGAACTGGAAAAATAAAAGCAAAGAAGCGGTAGTGCCAAATAAAAAAACACTGAAGAATCATTGATCAAGAAAATATCAATTAATAATCAATAGGTTGGGCAACTTGATCAATTAACAACACCACTTGAAGGTGAATGGATTAGAACGCCTAAACATCATCATTACCCCACTCAGGTCATTTTAAGGTCTTTACTTTTATTGATTGTCGTCTATACCAGCCTTCGCGGTGCCAATAAAACCTTAGCACTTTTTTCTTCTTCCTTAGGTTTCCAACCGCCGTCTTATAGTCGTATTTCTAATTGGAGTTATCGTTTAGGTCTTTATCTTCTTCATCAACCAATCGCTTAAAAGAAGTCGGAAAGCGCCTTTTTTTAACACAACTGAGTACTAATCTTGTACAAGAAGCGATGGAAAGAGTACGAAATAGCGATATTGATCAATGGGCTAAGGAATCCTGTGGAATATCAATGTTGGCGAAATGTAGACAAGTATTTAAAATCCCAGAAAATAATTTTACATAAAAACTGTATGAAAAATATTTATGTTATATAGGACAAAGTAAACACCCTAGGTAGATGCTGAGGAAGGAATAAATGTTGGAAGAGCGAATAAAAGAAATTATCCGAAATGAACTTTATTTTGCATTTAGCGATGTGAAAAACCCAGATATTCTTGAGTCATGTTCATGCTGTCATACGGAAAATGAAAAGCAAGAAATGCTCAATAATAAGCCCCAAAATATTCCTCTAGATTTAATTGGAAAATTAGAAATAAGTTGGTTATCCACCTTTGGAAACAAGCAAGATATACATTATTTTGCTCCTTGTATGCTAGATGCCGATTTTATCGGGACATCATAATGACCCTGAATATATCTATGAGCTTCTTGTAAAGTCGGGGTTATATCAATGGTCTGAAAAACAGAAGCATGCCGTAAAGAGGGCTTATACGGCAATATGTAAAAATAATTATTTAAAAGTACCGAATGAAATAAAAAATATATAGATGGCATGAAAATAAACAAATATTGTTTGGAAACATCAGCCGATTAGCCTTTAAGAAGATTCATCAAGTATTTGATCTACCAGTGACTGAAAGGGTTTTATTTCTCCATGCTCATTCATACGAGCATAATCCTCTCGATAAAACTCTAAAATATCGGGTTGATCCAGAAGATATTTGATTATGAAAATATTCATATAATTTTCGCCGTTTATTTTTGAGCAAACGACTTGATTGAAGTCCTAAACATTCAATGGTGTATTTTGCTCTTTCTGTATCGGAGGTATTTAAATTATTATTTGGCGCAATATCACCATTAGGTGAATATTGAAAGTAGCGTTGACAATTGTTTTCTGTAGGAGAAATAAATAAATTTTCATCATAGTTACTTGCCTTTTTATGCCCACCAAATAAAGCTTGTTTATCTACATCGGCTTGATTCTCAGGCGCAAAAGTGATCCCATGTAATATTTTTCTTAAGTGCTTCTGCTAATATCTTTTCTAATGCTTGGCTCAATGGTTTTTTATGAATATATCGCATTTATTTTCTCGCAGATAGGATCTTTCTACGACGTATAATTAAATC
>WFRR01000021.1 GCA_015486375.1 Thiotrichaceae bacterium | reverse complement strand
ACGCTATATAAGCGACCAGGAATATAAATCTGCTGCTGTAAAGTAGCATCGATAGGCATATGGATACGATGGTAATCCCGGGGAGACAAATAAATAGTTGTGAACTTACCATTGAGAAAAGGCTTTACAGTCTCTACATCACCACCGAGTAAAGTTTGTGCGCTAAATGAATGTCCTTTTGCCTGAAAAATTTCACCAGCCTTAATATCGTTAATTTGACTAATTGCACCGTCAACAGGACTTGCAAGCACGCTTTCTCCTGCAATAATTGGACGTAACTCTGGTTTTATAGGACGTGTAAAAAATTCATTAAAAGTGGCATAACTTTTAGGATCAGGATTGATCGCTTCATCCATATTAACATCAAATACTCGACAAAATTTTCGTATCGCAGCAGGGACGTAAGATGATTTAATTCGAGTGGCTTTATAGACCAGTCGTGATACTGCATGATGGGGTAAAACATAAACAGCAGCTGATTTTATATAATCAGATAATGACGCATTAGAATTTTGCATTATGGTTACGTTATTAAAAATAAACCTTTATCATACGTGAAATTATCAATACATAGAATATATTAACATGGATCATAGATTAATAACGACGCAACTCAATGAAACTAAAGGATTGAAAACCTTACAAGATTTTATGCGTTGGGGGGCGAGTTGTTTTATGCAGGCAGAACTCAGTTTTAGTCATGGGATGGCAAGTGCCATTGATGAAGCTGTTTACCTTAGTTTAAGGGCTGTCTATTTACCTGTTGATACTCCAGAGATTTATTGGCAAGGACGTTTGACTCCAATTGAAAAAAAACGGCTAATTAATTTCTTTACTCAGCGGATAATAGATAGAAAGCCTGCTGCTTATATTACTCAAGAAGGCTGGTTTTCAGGTTTATTATTTTATATTGATGAACGTGTTTTAGTACCAAGATCGCCTATTTCTGAATTAATTGAAAATCAGTTTAGTCCTTGGATTGACCCTTATACCACCAGCAGTATTCTTGATCTATGCACGGGAAGTGCTTGTATTGGTATTGCTTGTGCTTATGCCTTTCCTGATGCTGAAGTTGATGTGGTTGATATTTCCCAAGATGCATTAGATGTTGCTAATATTAATATTCAAAAACATGCAATGGATGAGAGAGTTGTTGCAATTCAGTCTGATTTATTTTCCAATCTTGATGGTAAAATTTATGACCTAATTGTTACTAACCCGCCTTATGTTGATCAAGAAGATATTGATGCTTTGACACAAGAATTTAAGCATGAACCCCAGTTAGGACTGGCTTCAGGTAATGATGGTTTAGATGCAACTCGAATCATTCTACAACAAGCTGCACAATATTTAAGTCGTGATGGTGTACTGATTGTAGAGGTCGGTAATAGTCAATATGCATTGAGTGAAGCATTTCCTCAAATACCTTTTTATTGGTTAGAGTTTCAGAAAGGAGGCGAAGGAGTTTTTGTTTTAACAGCACAACAACTGGAAGAATATACTACTCACTTAGTCTAATCTAAAGTAATATATATATTGAATTCGCTTTGATAGCTCAGTTGGATAGAGCGACCCCCTCCTAAGGGGTAGGCCGAGGGTTCGAATCCTTCTCAGAGCGCCAGTTTACTGTACTCATTTCACATAGAGTCCTTTTAGCCCGTTTAAATTAGAATTCTCAATTACATTATTTGATTTAATCATTAGACTATAATCTTAAGTGGATTTAATTCCCAAATTATTCCAAATCGTCATCGTCGGTTCAATACGATTCATGGTATAAAAGTGCAGTCCGGGAATATCATTTTCCATCAGGCGTTCACACATTTTTGTCACCACTTCCGTACCGAATTTTTGAATAGAGTCTAGATCATCGCCATAGCCCTCTAGTCGTGTCCGAATCCAGCGGGGAATTTCTGTACCACAGGCATCAGAGAAGCGCGCCAGTTGCACATAATTGGTAATCGGCATAATCCCGGGAACGATGGGAATATTGATATTTAATTTATCGCAATCTTCAACAAAACGAAGGTAGCTATCGGCATTATAAAAATATTGGGTAATCGCCCGATCACTGCCTGCTTTGACTTTACGTTCAAAATTGCGTAAATCAGCTTGATAATTATCTGCTTGTGGATGCATTTCAGGGTAAGCCGCGACTTCTAAGGTGAAGTGATCGCCCGTTTCAGCACGAATAAATTCGACTAATTCATTTGCATAGTGCAAATCGCCTAAATCGCGTGAACCAGAGGGTAAATCTCCCCGTAGTGCAACAATACGTCTTATATCATTACTACGATACAGTGCTAATATATCGCGGATTTGTTGTTTACTTGAACTGACACAGGAAAGATGCGGTGCAGCTTCAATGCCTGATTCTGTTTGTATTTCAAGTACCGTACTTAAGGTACGTTGTTGAGTTGAACCGCCTGCACCATAGGTTACTGAAAAAAATTGTGGATTCAGTTTAGCAAGAGCTTTGCGGGTATTACTGAGATTGCTTTGTCCTTGTTCCGTTTTAGGTGGAAAAAATTCAAAGCTATAGTGTGAAGTCGTCATAACAATTACCAAGACAAGGGTAATAAAGTAGCTAAGGTATGAAAATCCATGAATTAAAACGTTTTCATGGATTTCAATACTTAAGAATGCGTGTTAAATTCGCGCATTCCAAAGACCTTAGTAGCGATAATGTTCTGCTTTGTAAGGACCTTGCTTATCAACACTGATATAACTGGCTTGATAATCGGTCAATTCAGTTAGATTTACACCAATTTTTTCAAGGTGTAAACGCGCAACTTCTTCATCTAATTGCTTCGGTAACATATAGACTTCATTGCTATACTTATCACCGTCTTTCCATAGCTCAATTTGCGCCAAGACTTGATTCGTAAAGGAATTAGACATAACAAAGCTGGGATGTCCTGTCGCACAACCGAGGTTGACTAAACGCCCTTCTGCTAATAAAGTAATACGCTTGCCATCAGGGAAGATAATTTGATCAACTTGTGGTTTAACATTATCCCACTCATATTCTTTCAAACTCGCCACATCAATTTCATTATCGAAGTGACCAATATTACAAACAATGGATTCATTCTTCATTGCTGCCATATGATCATGATTAATCACATGGAAATTACCTGTTGCCGTGACAAAAATATCACCTTGTGAACAGGCATCATCCATTGTCACAACACGGTAACCTTCCATTGCCGCTTGTAAGGCACAAATAGGATCAATTTCCGTAACACAGACGGTTGCACCTAAACCGCGCAGCGATTGAGCACAACCTTTACCCACATCACCATAACCTAAAACAATGGCAATTTTGCCTGCGATCATGACATCGGTAGCCCGTTTAATACCATCAACTAAAGACTCACGACAACCGTATAAGTTATCAAACTTAGATTTAGTCACAGAGTCATTAACGTTAATAGCAGGGTAGATTAATTCACCTGATTCCTGCATTTGATATAAACGATGTACACCGGTGGTAGTTTCTTCCGTCACACCTTGAATCTTAGTGCGAATACTTGAATACCATGTTGGGTTTTCTTCTAGCTTCGCTTTGATAGAATTATATAAACTAACTTCTTCTTCACTGCTTGGATCATCTAATACAGACAGATCACTCTCCGCTTTTGTGCCGAGTTCTAATAATAGGGTAGCATCACCACCATCATCAAGAATCATATTGGCACATTCACCTTCAGGCCACTCAAAAATACGGTGAGCATAGTCCCAGTATTCATCTAATGATTCGCCTTTAAAAGCAAAAACAGGTACGCCAGAAGCAGCAATGGCAGCGGCAGCATGGTCTTGAGTTGAGTAAATATTACAAGATGCCCAACGTACTTCTGCCCCTAAAGCGGTTAATGTTTCAATTAATACCGCTGTTTGGATGGTCATATGTAAAGAACCTGCAATACGCGCTCCTTTTAAAGGTTGCTCGTCTGCATATTTTCCACGTAATGAAACCAAACCGGGCATTTCAGTTTCAGCAATATTAATTTCTTTACGTCCCCAATCTGCCAAGCTTAAGTCAGCAACGAGGTAATCATTTGTATCAGTCATTATTCTTCTCTTTGAATCTAAATAAATAGTAAAACAATTTTTTAAGACAAAAAAAACCCTATTCACCCATTGCAGGGTAAATAGCGTTTAATTATTTGTGTCGGTTTTTTTTACGTTAATGCAGTCCGAAGTTCGTCCGCTTTATCGACGGCTTCCCAAGGTAAATCAATATCATGACGACCAAAATGCCCGTAAGCAGCAGTTTGCTGATAAATTGGTTGAAGTAAATCTAACATGGTAACAATGCCATAAGGACGTAAATCAAATACGTCACGGACTAATTCAACAATTTGGCTATCAGCCATTTTGCCTGTACCAAATGTATCAATACTAATAGAAGTGGGTTGTGCTACACCAATAGCATAAGAAATCTGAATTTCACAACGATCAGCTAAGCCTGCTGCGACAATATTCTTAGCTACATAACGTCCTGCATAAGCGGCAGAACGATCAACTTTTGACGGATCTTTGCCTGAGAATGCACCGCCACCGTGACGCGCCATACCACCATAGGTATCAACGATAATCTTACGACCTGTTAAGCCACAATCGCCTACAGGGCCACCAATAACAAATTGTCCTGTTGGGTTAATATGGTATTGCGTCTTTGCATTCAACCATTCCGCAGGTAGCACAGGCTTAATGATTGCTTCCATGACCGCTTCTTGTAAATCAGATAAAGCAATATCAGGGTCATGTTGAGTGGATAAAACAACCGCATCAATGCCGACAGGCTTATCATTTTCGTATTGGAAAGTAATCTGACTTTTTGCATCAGGGCGTAACCAAGCTAAGTCACCTGCTTTACGCACTTCTGATTGTTTACGCACGAGACGATGTGAATAATCAATGGGTGCAGGCATTAAAGTATCGGTTTCATTTGAAGCATAACCAAACATCATGCCTTGATCACCCGCGCCTTGGGCTTCGCGTTCTGCGCGGTCAACACCTTGAGCAATATCGGAAGATTGCTGTCCAAGTGCATTCAGTACCGCACAACTTGTGCCATCAAAACCAACATCCGAATTGTTATAGCCAATACCATTAACGGTATCCCGTACAATCGTTTCATAATCGATCACAGCCGATGTGGTAATTTCACCTGCTAAAACCACCATGCCTGTTTTAACCAAAGTTTCACAAGCTACGCGGGCATTTTGATCTTGACTAATAATCGCATCCAATACAGCATCAGAAATTTGATCTGACATTTTATCGGGGTGTCCTTCTGAGACGGATTCTGAGGTAAATAAGTAACTCCCAGCCATTCTTCTTCTCCTTAAAAATATGACTGAGCGTCGTTGCAATGTTGTTCTGATTTTACTTGAGCCTGAACTATTGAATATAGTCTGCAACGCTCCTCAAGTAATCTATAGCTTAGCGATTCTAAAGAAATTAAAATTAAAATGCAAAAAAAATCCGTATGAAATCACCCTATAGGTCGCTAAGCAGAAAGCAACATACAGAAAAAAATTAGTGCGAAATCACCATATCTCTTCTCGCAATAGCAATGGTAATCGTGAAGCCTGTCACTACATCTAAAAATGACATCGCGCCGATTAGCACAAAGACATCACTTTTTGCCCACGGCTTACTCAGGAAGAAAGCGAAGTAAAAAATAAACACTAAAATAGATAGCATATGATCTACAACAGAACCACGCGTATCTTGTGCCGATTTGAATAATTCCACTGCAAGGATCAGTACGCCAATTAAAATAATGACTTGCCCCACAGTAGGATCCCAGTTTTTCCCAGAGGGTAAGGTAATAAACCCTTTCGGTAATGCTAAGGCATCATTGTTTACTAATATTTGTAACTTATCACTCAGAAAATCAGGAAACCAAGCCCAAGAGGGTGACTCACCTGCAATATAGAAAAAAATGAGCGGGACAACAAACCAAGGCATCCATTTAGATAAAGTCATAATTTATTCCCCTTATGTTATTGATACATCACGTCTTGCCGCTGCAAGCGTAATACTAAAACCTGCCACAACATCTAACAAAGCCATTAATGTTAGGGTTAAAAACAAACTATTACCTGCCCACGGTTGCCCTAGAAAAAAACCAAAATAAATAATAAAAGTTACCGTCGATAAAGCATGATCCATTGTGACCAGATCAGAAGTACGGGTTGATTTATACAATTCCCAATACATTAAGATAATGCCAATTAAAAGAATCACACTGCCCCATGTGGGATACCAGTCTGTACCACCAATGGTAATCGGATAGGCTTCAATGGATTGATTGGATTTACCATAGTTAATAATTTCCCCACCATAAATAGGTAAATCAATACAATAGGGGAAAGCATCAATGGCATGTAATCCAAAGATAAATATCAATAAATAAGCATAAGAAGGAGTAAACGCAAGATATTTCATAATAATTGTAATTAGCAGCTTGGTTTATGATAAAAGTTTAAGTATAGGCGAACTGTTTTAGCAAAGCCTATTTAATCAATGAGGCTTTCTAAACGGTACTAAAGTATAGATTAGAAACGATCTACATCTTCAGGATAATCAATAAAATGATTCCGATTGCCTTGGGCATTCTCAATTGCATCATTACGTTTTTGTTCTCGCGAACTAACAGGGTCTTGTTCGTGCCATGATTTTAGCATTCTACGCTGACGTGAAAAAATATTTAAATCATAAGCATCAGCCATATAGAACATTGCACGGGCGATATTGCCCCGTGATGCAAGGGTAGGCTCAATAACGCGCTTTTGCATATCGACTTCAAAATCAAAATCGCTGAAATTCCGCTCTTCACCTTTAATCATACCAAACTGTAAACAGCCTCTTACATAATTAAGATCTTTACGAGCGGGATACATATTATGTAAATCCGCTTCGATTTGATTAAAAGCATCGGAATAACGGCGACAAGTATCACGATCACCACATTTTAAACTATTCGTCACCCATGCCATTGGGTACACATGTTCAATATTAACTAAACGATGGGCATTGCCAACAATTTGTTCACGACTATACAAACTAAGTTCACCTTTTTTGTAAACATGACTCCAAAATAAGCGTTTGGCTTGTTGATAATCATCTGATTGTTGTTGTGCGCTATTAAATCGACCCATCGTTATTCTCCTTAATTACTATTTACATCTAATCTTGCTTAATAAGATAAACGTCCTGCACCAATACGCAAACGTAAAGCATTTAATTTAATAAAGCCATCGGCATCTTTTTGATCATAACTACCATGATCATCTTCAAAAGTGGCAATATTTTCATCAAATAAACTATCCGCTTCTGATTTACGTCCAACCACTGAAACACTGCCTTTGTATAATTTTAAACGTACCGTACCATTCACATATTTTTGTGATTCATCAATCATGGCTTGCATCATTTGACGCTCTGGACTCCACCAATAACCGTTATAAATCAGCTTGGCATATTGCGGCATGATTTCATCTTTTAAATGTCCCGCATCACGGTCAAGCGTCAAAGACTCCATACCCCGATGCGCTTTTAACATAATCGTACCACCGGGGGTTTCATAACAGCCCCGAGACTTCATACCAACATAGCGATTTTCCACCATATCTAAGCGACCAATTCCATTTTCACCCGCAATTTTATTCAAGGTTTCTAACATTGTAGCAGGAGAAAGTATTGCACCGTCTAAAGCAACAGGGTCACCGTGTTCATAACGTAATTCAATATAAACAGGTTTATCAGGCGCATCTTCAGGTGCAACAGTCCAACGCCACATATCTGCATCATTAGCTTCAGTCCAAGGATCTTCTAAAGGACCGCCTTCATAAGAAATATGCAATAAGTTTGCATCCATTGAATAGGGTGATTTTTTACCGCGTTTCAGCTCCACAGGAATTCCGTGTTTTTCAGCATAATCCATCAACGATTTGCGTGAATTCATATCCCATTCGCGCCAAGGTGCAATGACATGAACACCGGGCTTTAGTGCATAAGCCCCTAATTCAAAACGGACTTGATCATTACCTTTGCCTGTTGCGCCATGAGAAATGGCATCTGCACCTGTTTCATTGGCAATTTCGATCATGCGCTTAGCAATCAAAGGGCGTGCAATGGACGTACCAAGTAGATATTCACCTTCATAAACCGCATTAGCACGAAACATAGGGAAGACATAATCACGTACAAATTCTTCCCGTAAATCTTCAATATAAATCTCTTCAATTCCTAAGGCTTCTGCTTTTGCTCGGGCAGGTTCAACTTCTTCACCTTGACCAATATCAGCCGTAAAAGCAACGACCTCACATTGATATTCATCTTGAAGCCATTTAGCGATAATCGAGGTATCTAAGCCCCCCGAATAAGCAAGAACCACTTTATTAATTGATTGAGACATAGCTGAAATCCATTTTATAGAGAATTTTTAAAGGCTATATTATACGGAAATCAGCACTGCATCGTAAATTTTGCTCGCCTAAATTGAGATAAATAGACTAACTGTATTTAATTTAAACTAGGGTTTGCATCTAAACTTGGTGCTTGAGGCTGCGTTTGTTTGTAAAGCTCTTGCATTTGCTTTAATACTTCAGGATCAATATCCGCGCTTTCTTCCATTGCATCCAGTATTTCTTGGTTTAAACCTTCCTCTAAAATACGTTGTTCAATGTCCGCAGGTAAGCCAAGCTCAATCCCCTCAGGTGCTGCCCCTAAAGTGAATTTTGACATAAATTCTTCAGGCGTTAAGGTTTCACCGTTTAGATTAATTTTACCGTCGGTTAAACTAGCCTCTAAGCTAAAACTTTTTGGCGTTTCTTTACTGACTCCAAATTGAACACTGGCATCAAGTGGTGCTAACAAAGCAGGTGGAAGCATCTCTTTACTAATTTGTATAGATAGTGTACCCGCCATTGCCATGAGTAACTCACTCGTATCACCATTGGGTAATTTATCGACATCAATACTTTTTTGATTCGCTAACCCTGTATAGATAAACTCATTGCTCAATTTAGACTGTGATTGATCAGAAGAAATAACCAATTTCTGTTGTAACTGGGATTGTTTAGCAATCAGAACGGAATTAAAAAAGCTTCTCAGTAACGCTTGGTTCGCTGTTTGAATCTTATCAACCAATGCCAACATCTTTTCCTGACCTTCAGGGGTTGTGGTCGCGTCAGTATTCCAGCTTAATTGATTCTCTAAATTGGTAATACGCGCTTCAATATCACTAAACTGATTTAAGCCTTGAATGCTTAGACCTGAATAATTCATTTGATAAGCAATATGTTTGATCTTTTTAGAAGCTT
Organism: Thiotrichaceae bacterium; assembly: GCA_015486375.1. GTDB lineage: Bacteria > Pseudomonadota > Gammaproteobacteria > Thiotrichales > Thiotrichaceae > S015-18. Next base: position 9,099 of record WFRR01000021.1, on the reverse strand, counting down.
CTTGAATATTTTCTAAAGTGAGCTTGATATCGCCTAATAGTGTTTTACCTTCTTGCTTTGACAATGTACTGGCAAGCACATCAAAATGAATATCATCACCGTCGGTAGAAGAGAATTTAATCGATTTGGCGGTAATTTTACTATCGCCGAGCATCTGTGAACCTGCAAAGCCATAAATATTAATATTCGCCACTAAGTTGGGAATAATGATTTCAGTACTCGGGTCTTTGATATACATTTCACCAATATTAAGTTTTGCACTACCCTGATTATCTGCAAAGGAATGTGAACCTGTTAGCGTGATTCCATCAATCGCTAAACTGCCAACGCCTTCTTGATTAAGCGCAGGAATAACTAATTTATAATGGGCTTTACCTGCAAAATCAATCAATGTGGTCGCGACAATGGGAGCTTTATCACCAAACAACTGTTTTAACAAAGCACGGTTTTCTTCATCTAAACTACTTTCATCCAGTGTCGAAGTCCACTTTGATGCGGCAATATTGACCCCAGACGCATCCACAATAATGGGACCATGTTGTACTTTACTAATAATTTTATTATTGCTTAATAAACTATCTAGTAAAGGAATATCACTGGAGAGTTTTGCGGTAACTTTTGCGCTAAAAAATGAGGTATTTTTATATTCACTCATTTCAAAGCTATTGCTATTTTGATTGCGCTTAGTACTTAAGGCTTTATTTTTATCACTCAATGCCTTGAGCTGTTTTTCGGTTTCTTGAGCAATAAACCATGTGCCTGCTCCCCATAAGACAGATAGCAATATTAAGCTAAAGATGAATAAACCAAGTAATTTTTTCATTAAAATTTCACGCTTAATGCTCTTGAAATATAAGCAACAAGCGCGACTCCATAAGGTTGATGTAAAGCGTCCATCTCACTCTTTAGAAGGCTATTAATTCACCTTTACCTTAAGACTGAACGCAGAAATATTTTTGTGTTTTAGGATTGCTATAGACTACAACAACCATCATTGCCATATACTGCCATTATCGCAGCAAGCTCTTCGTATAGATAAGTACATTCAGCCTGTGTGTATTGTTTTAATTCATTAGGACATTGCTTATCTTTAAGTTGTTGTAAAATTATACTGACTTTTTGACAGCCCTGTTCACAAAGTGTTTCCAGTACCTTATCAAGATAATTTGTATCCATGTTTAATTTCCCCAAAATTGATCGAAAAAGTTTAAATCTATCATAGCCAGTGCATCTTTAGCCCAAATTAGGCACAATCGCCTTTTGCTGAAATGATTGAGTTTTTATTGAATATGGCAACGTTAACTGCACAATACCCTCATACCCGCCCACGTCGTATGCGTCGTGATGACTTTTCACGACGTTTAATGCGTGAACATCGCCTTAGTGTGGATGATTTAATTTATCCCGTCTTTGTTTTAGAGGGTGAAAATCGTCAAGAGGAAGTCAATTCGATGCCCGGTGTCGTGCGTAAAAGTATTGATTTATTAGTTAAGGAAGCGCAAGAAATCGCCAAACTGGGCATTCCCGCAATGGCAATTTTTCCTGTTACTCCTGATGAGTGTAAGTCGGAGGGAGCAGAAGAAGCCTATAACTCTGATGGCTTAGCACAACGGGCGGTTCGGGCGGTTAAAGAGGCTGTACCTGAGCTGGGCATTATCACCGATGTCGCGCTAGATCCATTTACCTCACATGGTCAGGATGGCTTGATGAATGCGGAGGGTTATATTATGAATGATGAAACCATTGCTGTATTAGTCAAACAAGCGGTATCTCATGCCGAAGCAGGTGCAGATATTGTTGCTCCTTCCGATATGATGGATGGGCGTATTGGGGCAATTCGTGAGGCATTAGAAGCCGCTAAGCAAGTGAATACGCGTATTCTGGCTTATTCGGCTAAATATGCCTCTAGTTTTTATGGGCCTTTTCGTGATGCAGTGGGATCAGCAGGTAATTTAGGCGGGGGGAATAAATACAGTTATCAAATGGATCCTGCTAATAGCAATGAAGCTTTGCGTGAAGTCGGTCTGGATTTACAGGAAGGCGCGGATATGGTGATGGTCAAACCAGGTATGCCGTATTTGGATATTGTGCGACGAGTTAAAGATGAATTTCTTGCTCCGACTTATGTTTATCAAGTCAGTGGTGAATATGCCATGTTAAAAGCCGCAGGGATCAATGGTTGGATTGATGAAAAAGCCTGTGTATTAGAGGCTTTGCTTGCTATGAAACGCGCAGGGGCAGATGGTGTTTTGACTTATTATGCCAAAGAGGTTGCCACATGGTTACAAGAAGAGAAGCATGACTGATCGTTATATTGTTGTCGGTAATCCGATTGCTCACAGCAAGTCGCCATTAATTCATACCCAGTTTGCCCAACAGACACAGCAAGATATTTACTATTCTAGCCTATTAGTTGATATTGATCATTTTTCAGAGGCGGTAGAACGTTTTAGAATAGGGGGCGGCAAAGGCTTAAATATTACCGTGCCGTTTAAAATTGATGCTTGGCACTATGCAGATGAATTAACGGATTTAGCTCGTCGTGCAGGTGCGGTTAATACTCTAATTTTTCAGGATGATGGGTCAGTATTAGGCGCAAATACTGATGGTATCGGTATTGTGCGGGATCTAATTTACAACCATGCTATCCATTTAGATCAGCAACGTATTCTCCTTTTAGGCGCAGGCGGGGCAGCACAGGGCGTTATTCAACCTTTATTAGCCGAAAATCCATCGCTATTGCATATTGCGAATCGCACTGTCAGTAAGGCAGTTCAATTAGCCGATGATTTTTCAGACTTAGGTAATATTACAGGCGGTGGTTTTGAGAGTATTGCTACCCAAAAATTTGATCTGATTATCAATGCGACCGCTGCCAGTTTACAAGGACATGTACCGCCTATTTCTGAACACTGTTTAGCTTCCGGCGGTAGTTGCTATGACATGATGTATTCAGTCGAGGATACGGCATTCGTTACATGGGCTAAGCAACGGGGTGCAGTAAAATCCTTGGATGGTTTAGGCATGTTAATTGAGCAAGCGGCTGAGGCTTTTTATCTTTGGCGAGGAATCCGCCCTGATACTGCCTCTGTTTTTGAGTACATCGAAAATTTATAAGTAAGCACAGTATTTGTTTGATTCTTGCTTAGCACATCGCACCGCTTTAAGCATTTGTAGCCGATTAAAGAAGTATGTTATAAGGTGGCGCAGATTATTAATGAATATTTGGTTTAGATTTTATACTTTAAAATTGGGAGTTTTTATATGAAAAATATACTCATGACGACGCTCGCGACAGTAGCATTAAGTGCATCTGCGTCTGCATTTTCACAAGAAGCTGCAACAGCATCTGCTGATATTGCAGCAGGTAAAGCAATCGCTGCAAAAGTTTGTGTCGCTTGTCATGGTGCAGATGGCAATAGTGCTGTACCCACTTTCCCCAAATTAGCAGGACAACATGCGGCTTATACAAGTAAGCAACTGCATGACTTTAAAGCGGGGACACGTAATGATCCAGTCATGGCAGCACAGGTTAAGACCTTAAATGATGCTGATATTATCAATCTTGCTGCTTACTTTGAAACACAAAAAGTTAAGTTAGGGAGTGCCGATGCTGCCAAAATTACGCTCGGTGAAAGTATCTATCGAGGCGGTAATAGTAAAACCCGTGTAACCGCCTGTGCAGCCTGTCACAGTCCAACAGGAGAAGGTAATGCAGCCGCTAAATTCCCTTCTTTATCAGGACAACATCAAACCTATATTAAAAAGCAGTTGAATGATTTCAAAAAGGAAAAGGGTCGAGCTAATGATCCTGCTAGTATCATGAGAAATATTGCTGCCAATATGTCAGAGAAAGAAATAGATGCAGTGGCTGAATATATTAGTGCATTACACTAAACCTAAATGTGTCAGGAATAAAAGTTAAAGCTTGCGTTCCTCAGTCACAGATAAACACAAATCTTTTATGATTTGCGTTTATCTATCTAAACGTATTTAGAAACCGTTTTACCAAGCCCAAGGCATCATACGACGCATATCGTGCATCGTCGGTGTTACCTCATCTGACATCGCATTAACCCCTTGTGTCATATTGGTAAGATTACCTGACATCGCCGAGGTATTTTGTGTCATCGTTCCCACATTTTTTGCCATACTGTAAACATTAGCAGACATATAACCGACACTATTGGTCAACTCACCTATATTAGAATTCATGATCTGCATATCGGTTGCCATTGAATCCATACTGCCCATACTGCCTGCCATGACTTTCGTATCAGTACTCATCGCGGTCATATCACCTGACATACCTGCCATTGTGCCAGTAATCGAAGCAATATCAATTTGCATTTTTTCCATATTGCCAGACATACTTTTCATTGCACCTTCCATAACATTGACGACATTGAACATATAGAACATCGCAATTCCCCCTAAAATAACTGCAGGAATGGAATACCAACGCAACTTCTTATTATTTTGCTCATTCTCATGTTGCCAACGTTTATCATTGCGACGCTCGACCTCCATTTGCTCTTTATTGCGTTCTTCATAAGCATCGTGCATTTCTGCCGTCATCGAGCGCATAAAACGATCCATTGCCTCATCACGGGCAATATGATCCACTTGAATATCTTTAAAAGTTGAGCTTAAACCTTTCAGTAAATCTTTAACCTGCTCTTCCTGTTGATCACTACGGGAATTAATTTCATTTTGTAAATTAGTAAAAGTCCCCTGTACACCTTCTAGTAATTTATTAGTGATATGTTTTTGGCTTTCCCCTCGCCCTTCTATATCTTGGCTCAAGCTTTGAAATACATTTTGCATATCTTTACTTAAGTTAAGAAACTGTTCTTTCTGTTGTAAACCTTGTTGTTGCATATCTGTATGCAATTGTTTAAAGGTCTTCTCAACGCCCACTGTTAACTGTTCAACCGCATTAGCTGTAGCCTTAACTGTTAATCGAGGTGCTTTAGCGGCTGTTTCTCCCTCTGCATTACTCGCCTTTTGTTCACTTTCTGGCTTAGCCTTTGCGTTATCTTCCTTATCAGACTCATTAGTCTCACTTTTAGACAATGGTAAATCATCCATTCTCTTTAGCGATATTTTTCTCTTTTTAGCCATATAGATAGCCCCTTATCAAATTTTAAACTTCGACAGAAATAACAGCTATTAAGAAAATTAAACTTAATAACTGTTATTTCATTAACTTAGGAATATAAGCATAATATAATATTAAAATATTATTATCTTTATTTTCTAACCTACAACGCTTGTATTTTTTCTAATTGTTGTTGTAGTTGCACAATAGCTGCGACTTGTTCGCTGTGCTGTTGTCTGACTTGATTAACAATCGCTTCTGGGGCTTTATCGGTAAAGTTAGGGTTATTAAGACGACCTTCTAAGCCCTGAATTCCTTTCTGCTTTTTGTCTATTTCCTTATTTAATCGGGCTGTTTCAGCTTCTTTATCAATCAAACCTGCTAATGGAATTAATACTTTTAACTCACCGACTAAAGCCGTCGCAGACTCAGGAGCTTCATCTTGCTCATCTAGCCATGTTACTTGGTCAACTTTAGCCAATGATTGAACGAATAGTTCGGTATTAGCAAAGCGTTTTTGATCGGCCTTCGTCCAGTTTTGCATTAAAATATTAATTCTAACTTTAGGCTTAATATCCATTTCAGAACGAATTTGACGCAAGCTACTAATAAACGTTTGTAACCACAGCATATCGGCATTGGCTTGTTTATCAATCATTAAGCGATTCGCTTTAGGGTATGGCTCAAGCATTAAGGTATCCCCGATTCGCCCTGTTAGCGGCTTAATACTTTGCCAAATTTCCTCAGTAATGTACGGCATAATCGGATGCATAAGACGGAGCATCGTTTCTAATACTTGCACTAAAGTCCGACGGGTCGCACGCTTCTCAGCTTTGCTACTGTTATCAGAGTTTAAAATCGGTTTGGTTAATTCTAAATACCAATCGCAATATTGATGCCATGTAAACTCATACATTGCTTTAGCAGCGAGATCGAAACGGTAGTTATCAATATGATCAACGACTTCTTCTTCCGTGGTTTGCAAACTAGAAATAATCCAACGATCTGCTAAAGAAAGTTTTACCTTTTTAGAATTTAAACCGACATCCTTATCAGTCGTTTGCATCGCAACAAAGCGGGAAGCATTCCAAAGCTTATTACAGAAATTTCGATAACCTTCAATACGATTGAGATCAAAACGAATATCACGTCCTGTTGAGGCTAAAGCAGCAAAGGTAAACCGTAGTGCATCTGTACCAAAGGCAGGAATACCATCAGGGAAATGCTTTTTAGTTTGTTTGGCAATTTTATCAGCAAGATGCGGCTGCATCATATTTTTAGTGCGTTTATCAAGCAAGTCTTGTAATGAAATACCATCGATAATATCCAAAGGATCAAGTACATTACCCTTGGACTTAGACATTTTATGACCTTCTGCATCACGCACTAGACCGTGAATATAGATTTCATGGAAAGGCACTTCACCGTCCATAAATTTCATACCCATCATAATCATCCGTGCAACCCAGAAGAAAATAATATCAAAGCCCGTGACTAATACATTGGTCGGATACCACGTTTGTAATTCTGGTGTATTTTCAGGCCAACCCAAAGTAGAAAATGGCCATAATGCCGACGAAAACCATGTATCTAGTACATCGTCTTCTTGTCTTAACTTGAGTTCAGGTGCAAGTTTGTATTTCTCACGAACTTCTGCTTCGTTATGTGCGACATAGATATTATTATCATCGTCATACCAAGCAGGGATGCGATGCCCCCACCATAATTGGCGTGAAATACACCAATCTTGAATATCTCGCATCCATGAATAATAAGTATTTTTCCAATTATCAGGTACGAACTTAATTTTACCTGTTTCGACCGCTTCTAAAGCCGGTTTGGCAAGTGATTCAACACTGACATACCATTGATTGGTTAAGTAAGGTTCAATCACTGTGCCAGAGCGATCGCCGCGTGGCACCATCAGCTTATGGTCTTTAACTTCAAGCAAATAGCCTGCTGCATCTAAATCAGCAACAATTTGTTTACGTGCCTCATAACGATCCATACCTCGATAGGCTTCAGGCACATCGTTATTCATTTTGGCATCAATCGTTAAAATATTGAGCATGGGTAAATCATGTCGCTTGCCGACTTCATAGTCATTAAAGTCATGGGCAGGCGTGATTTTTACACAACCTGTGCCTTTCTCAGGATCAGCATGTTCATCACCGACAATAGGAATAGTGCGATCACACAAAGGCAAGACCACTTGCTTACCAATTAAGTGCTGTAAAGTGGGATGTTCAGGATGAATTGCAACGCCACTATCACCTAATAATGTTTCAGGTCGGGTTGTGGCAACAGTAATACATTCGTCGGTCGCATTGCCGTTTTTATCTGCAATCGGATAGTCTATATGCCACATAAAACCATTTTCTTCTTCAGAAATAACTTCTAAATCTGATAAAGCCGTGTGTAGTACAGGATCCCAATTAACTAAGCGTTTGCCACGATAAATAAGATCTTCATTGTATAACTTAACAAAAACATCGGTTACTGACTCGGATAAGCCTTCGTCCATTGTAAAGCGTTCTCGTGACCAATTGGCTGACGCACCCATACGACGTAATTGTTGGGTAATCGTACCACCTGATTGTTCTTTCCAATCCCAGACACGTTCAACAAACTTTTCACGCCCTAAATCATGGCGAGTTTTACCTTCTTGATTAAGCTGTCTTTCTACCACCATTTGGGTCGCAATACCTGCATGATCCGTACCCGGTTGCCATAAAGTGTTATCGCCTTTCATCCGATGATAGCGAATGAGCGCGTCCATAATTGTATCTTGGAAGGCATGACCCATATGCAGCGTGCCTGTGACATTGGGGGGCGGAATCATAATGCAATAGGCATTGTCTCCACCTTGAGCTTGAAAATAGCCCTGTTCTTCCCAGTGTTGATACCAACGTTGTTCAATGTCTTTCGGGTTATAGCTTGTATCCATGCCGTCTTATCGCTTTGCTGATCACAAAGGCGCAGATTATAGCAAGTCATTCTAGAAAAGATATATTTAGAGATAAGTTAAGGAATCGAGAATACCTTCCCCAAAGAAAATAGTGAAAATTATCGATGTAAACAAAAATAAAACGACTAAAATAAATCTAGCAATAGCCAAAATAATTGAGCCAAAAATTCCCTCAGTCACGTTAATTATAATGAACAGGAAAAATAAATGAACGATTGTAGCTTTTTAGCGTCATTATTTATACGCTTTGATGTAAAGTTGCAAAAAAACAACAGAAGAAGCCGCGATCATGCGACATCGTTGAGAACCAAGAGATTAAGATCATGCAAGAACATAACCCAGAATGGATAAAGACTCACTCTAAAGATACTCACTTTGATAATTGGCAGGTCGATGTTGCCTTTGATAAGAATAAAGAATTTTCGGTAGGACATTTGTATATTACTGACCAACAAATTCAGATTGAAGCTGCAGGCGGCTTATGTCACATGGGTGAAATTCGTAATGCATTACCGATCAATAATGCCTGTAACCATCTTATTGCCAACTATGATGAAATTCGCTCAGTCGAAATCCAAAAGCAATTTTTATTGTTTAACTATTTAATTCTTACCTTAAAATCTAATCATATGTTAGTCCTAAAATTTGGATTTGAATCGGCTCGACGCGCTCAACAATGCATTGCTGCCCATATTGCAAAATAAGTAGTAAGCAAGACCCATCATAAGGATAAGGCTTTTCAATCTATTTCTTATTTTTTTAGCCGATCCTGTTCTGCCTCTAAGCGATCAGCTTCCGCTTTTAAACCATCGAGTTTTTCAATCATCGGTCTGACGGTGGCAGAAAGTTGTAGCTTATCCGCCGCGCCCCAGTAGTCTAAACCCTGCTTCTCTCCTTCTTCTATGATTTGCTTATGCAGGGGTTTATAGAACTCGTATTCTGCTAAATAAGTCTGTGTAACAACGTCTATTTGTTGCTGCAATTGCTCGAATTGTAGGGCGTATTGTTTAGCCGCACGTTCTGTATTGCT
>WFRR01000020.1 GCA_015486375.1 Thiotrichaceae bacterium | reverse complement strand
TTTAATCTTGTAGAGTGTTCATTAAATCAATCATAAACTCAGCATCTTCTTGAGTTTGCTCTTCCCATGCAGAAATATTCATGCTTTCTAACACGCCTTGTCCTTTGGGTAAATTCTGCATATTTAATAATGTTGTTTGAATATTATGATGTAAGGCTTGAATTCGGGGGCTAATTAATAAACTATGCGTAATGATATGAATTTGACTGCTGACGAGGATACGCAATTGTCTTTTGATAAAATCGGATAAATCGTCATAGGATTCTTTAAGGAAAAAACCAATATCGGCTTGATTTTGGAAAAGCTGTTTAGCGACCAGTACTTGAGTATCAACAATAGAACTATGCGTGTTTTCGCTTGTCAAGCTAGCAGGTTCTAGCATAATCATACCAATCATATTGACTTCAGGATCGTCGGTTTTAGCAATCTTGATAGGGCTGGAAAGTGATTCAATATTTTCAATCGAACTGTCAATGGAGGTCGCAATAATGGTCTCATCAGGTTTATCTTTTGGTTTCGCAATCGCAAGAAAACCTTTATTCCGAATGAGCATCGCTGCATCAAAAGGTGAAGCATAAATAATATCAATTTCATCGGCTTCAATAGCATCACGTTGTACCTGAAAATTATCATATAAACGCAGATGTATCGGGTGTGAGAGCTGAACTTGTAACCATGTATTGAAAATATACCAACCTGCAATGTGTTTAGGAGAAAAATCAGGGCTGACACTCATGGTATATTTCATCGGTTATGTTCCTTTTTTAACATTTGAGCATACAATTGGGTGCATTCTTGAACCTTAGTTCGGGAAGGCTTACGACGAACAGAGGTATAACCTATAATTTGACCTGCTCGAATATTAGGAATAACCGTGGCATAAACCCAATAATATGCACCATCTTTTCTTAAATTCTTTACATAGCCATGCCATTTTTTTTTACATTTGATGGTATTCCACAAATCTTTAAAGGCAGCACTGGGCATATCGGGGTGTCTAAGAATGTAATGGGGAGCATAAATAATCTCTTGTTCTGAATAGGCGGACATTTCAATAAAAGATTGGTTCGCATGGGTGATGATTCCTTCAATATTTGTTCGTGATACAATCAATTTTCCTTCAGGAAAAGGGATTTCTTGATCTGAAATTAGCACGTTTCGGGCACTTTTATCATAGTAGCTAATTTGTTGTTCTTTATAGGGACTTAGAACATTGGTACTACGCATATCCTGCATATTTATTCTCCTTTAGCTAAAAATAACGGTAATCCTAAATAAGTTTAAGGTAATGGTCATTTAGATTTTATCTTTAAAACGAGAATAGTCATCTTTTCAAATTATACCTTGTGTATTTTTGACTCATATCATTTTTTTTATATTTAAAAAATAATTTATTGCAATAATTGGTGGGAAAGTCATAAGATTGCTAGCCTTAGGTGGGTCTTCTACATATTATAAGCATATTCTTTTATAGCCTTTTCGTGTATTCTACGCACTGATTTTTTTGGTGATTTAAAGGCCAGTTTTGGTCTTTTTAATTATTTTTAATTTAATTCAATTAGATGAGGGCATAAGATGGCTCATAGTACGGTAGGCTCCTTAGAGCAGTATAACTATGATATTGTGAAAAAATTCACAATTATGGCAATCTTCTGGGGAATCGCCGGTATGACTACTGGCGTATATATTGCATCGGAACTGGCTTGGCCATTTCTGAATTTCGATACAGCCCAGATAACATTCGGACGTTTAAGACCGTTACATACTAGTGGTGTTATTTTTGGTTTTGGTGGTAATGCATTATTTGCAACCTCCTATTACGTAGTACAACGTACTTCTCAAGCACGGCTTTGGGGTGGTTCATTGTGGCCAAATATTACCTTTTATGGCTGGAATATTGCCATTGCGCTAGCAGGTATGGGCTACTTAATGGGTATCACACAAGGTCGTGAATACGCTGAGCCAGAATGGTATATCGATATATTAATTGCGATTGTATGGTTAATTTACTTCGTAATTTATACGATGACACTGCTACGCCGTAACCAGCCGCATATTTATGTTGCAAACTGGTTCTTTATGTCCTTTATCTTAGCAACTGCACTACTGCATATTTTCAATAACTTAGCCGTTCCTTTGAGCTTTACTGATACTAAATCTTATAGCTTATTCTCAGGCGCACAAGATGCGATGACACAATGGTGGTATGGGCATAACGCAGTAGGATTTTTCCTAACAGCCGCCTTCCTTGGGATGATGTACTACTTTGTACCTAAACAAGCGGGTCGCCCTGTTTATTCTTATCGTTTATCCGTGGTTCACTTCTGGGCATTAAGCTTTATGTATATGTGGGTTGGAACTCACCATTTACATTGGACAGCGATTCCTGATTGGACTTCATCACTTGCGGCAGTATTCTCAATTCTATTATTAATGCCTTCATGGGGCGGAATGATTAACGGTATTATGACGCTATCAGGTGCATGGGATAAGTTACGTACTGATCCTATTATGATGTTTATGATTACCTCATTATCGTTCTACGGTATGTCAACTTTTGAAGGTCCAATGATGGCACTGAAAAGTGTGAATGCACTGTCTCACTATACAGATTGGACAGTTGGACACGTTCACTCCGGTGCATTAGGTTGGGTTGCAATGATTTCAATTGCTTCGTTCTACCATATGATTCCACGCCTTTGGAATACCACTATGCATAGCGTCAAGTTGATCTATACACACTTCTTCCTTGCAACGATCGGTATTCTTCTCTATATCACGGCTTTATGGGTGTCTGGAATTGGTCAAGGTTTAATGCTTAGAGCCTTTGATGACTATGGAAACTTAAAGTACAGCTTTATTGAAACGGTCGTATTTATGCATGGTCCTTTAGTTGCACGAGCGGTGGGCGGACTCTTCTTTGTCACAGGTATGTTAATTATGGCGTATAACGTTTATAAAACTATTAGCAATGCAAAGAACAATCCTCGTATACCGACCAACTCTGCGACAGCAGCTTAGTTAAAGGAGATTTTACTGATGATGAAACAAGAAACTGTTGAAGTAAATGCGGGCTATTTAATTATCCTGACGCTGATTGCAATTAGTATCGGTGGCTTGGTTGAAATTGTGCCTTTGTTCTATGTTGAAGGTACGATTGAGGAAGTCAAAACAGCCGATGGTAAAGATGCAGTGCGTCCTTATACACCGCTAGAGCAGTTAGGACGTGACCTTTATACTAAAGAAGGTTGTTATACCTGTCATTCTCAAATGATTCGTCCTTTCCGTGATGAAGCCCTGCGTTTTGGACATTATTCCTTAGCGGCAGAGTCGCAATATGATCATCCGTTCCAATGGGGATCAATGCGAAGAGGGCCTGATTTAGCCCGTGTTGGTGGTAAATATTCTAGTGCATGGCAAGCTAAGCATTTAAATGACCCTCGTGATGTCGTACCTGAATCAATTATGCCCGGTTATCCTTGGTTACGAAGCAATGATCTCGATTATTCCGATATTGTTGCCAAGATGACCACACTTAGGAAAGTCGGTGTACCGTACTCTGATGATGATGCAGGTTATCAGGCTAATGTTGAAAAATTTGGTGAAAAAGTTGCCAAAACCTTAGATATTAATAAAGCTGAGGACAACATTATGCTACAAGCGAAAAAGGGTAACTATGATGGTGATCCGAGTCGTTTGACTGAAATGGATGCATTGATTGCCTACCTACAAGTGTTAGGCACTATGGTCGATTTCAATCAGTATGATGAAAAGTATTTCATCGACTTCCGTTAATTAATTGGGTACAAGGCTTCTGTTGAGTGGGTTGATCATTATGGATATTTTAATAAATTGGTTTTTAGATTTAAGTAATAGTAAATCATTGGGTTTAGTGATTTTCTTTATCACTTTTGTTGCGATTATTGCTTATGTTTACTTGGGTAAAGAACGCAGTGAACGGTTGGAATCGTATAAAAATATTCCTTTTGTAGATGATGATCAACATACTCCAAAAGCCCCACATCAAAAAAGTGGAGAATAAATATGTCTAAGGTTTATAAAGATCCCATTACCGGAGTTGAGACGACCGGTCATGTGTGGGATGACACACTCATGGAGTTTAACAATCCATTGCCTATGTGGTGGATATGGACATTCTATGCCACCGTTATTTTTGCGATTGTTTATTGGGTTATTTACCCCTCATGGCCCAGTGGTTTAGTTGAGAAAGGTTACTTTATTGGAACCAGCGAGATCACCTATCAAAACACCGATAAAAAAGGCACGACGACTGCACAAACGACACACTGGAATACCCGTGCGTTATTAGCTTATGAAATGCAGAATGATGAAAATGAATTAAAGCGTAAAAAATATCTTAAAGAAGTCGCAGCAATGAGCTACGACGATATTGCCAAAGATTCAGATAAGTCCTCATTTGTACGTTCTTATGGTAAAGGTATTTTCGGTGATTACTGTGCTGCCTGCCATCAAACGGGGGGACAAGGGGTGATTGGTCACTATCCTAATCTAGTTGATGATGCTTGGTTATGGGGTGGTTCAGCCGCTGAGATTCAAAAAACTATTAGTGATGGACGTAAAGGCAATATGCCGTCGTTTGCTAAAACGCTTTCTGATACAGAAATTACCAATGTCGCTAACTTTGTATTGAGTTTGTCAGGTACGGAACATGATGTTGCCTCTGCTAAAGAGGGTAAACTGATCTTCAATGGTAAAGGGGGTTGTATGGCATGTCATACCCCTGCAGGGACAGGTTTAGCGGCGTTAGGCTCTGCTAACTTAACCGATAAGATTTGGACACAAGCAGATGTACCTCATGCAAAAGATAAAGTTGCGGTCGTCAGTGCAGTGGTTAAATCAGGTATTCAACGCGAAATGCCTACATGGAAAACTCGTTTGAGTGAAGATGAAATTAAAGTATTAGTGGCGTATGTTAAATTACTTTCTGCGGAGTAATTAAGCTAATCGACTCATTGTTACGTTAATTTAAAAACCCATAACGGCTGGATTCATTCCAGCCGTTATTGTGTCTGAATATCCACTTTCATTGCTATATTAGATTTTTATTATATAGGCATTGATTTATAGCAATGTAATCTTAATTTGCATATTATATTGTGTTTATTTCTTTAATTTGGACAAGTATTTATGACTGATCAGAATAATAATACAGATATCTATCAAGATAAAATTAGGGATACTCGCGTCCAAGCAAAAATAAGTATAGAAACTATCCACCCCCGTTCTGTTACAGGTAATTTTCGTCGTTTCAAAACATTTATAATGGCATGGGCTTATGCCGCTTTTTTTCTGTTACCGTGGATACGCTGGGAACGCCCTGTTGGTTCTCAACAAGCCATACACTTTGACCTAATTGGCAAAAAATTCTATATCTTTGATTTTATCGTACATGCTCAAGATATATTTTGGCTGGCTGCACTGCTGTTTCTTTCTGCCGTTTTACTCTTTTTTGCCACTGCCTTAGTCGGTCGGGTTTTTTGTGGTTTTTTCTGTTTCCAAACACTGTGGACGGATGCGTTTAGAAGTATTGAAAAAATGATTCAAGGGGATCGAATTGCGCGAATCCGCTTAGATAAAAAAGCATGGAATAAGGAAAAAATAACGAAAAAAGGACTCACCCATGCCTTATGGTTACTTTTATCCTTTTGGACAGGGATTAGCTTTACCCTTTATTGGGCAGATGCACCGACCTTACTCATGGACTTCTTTACAGGTAATGCTCATTCTGCCGCTTATACTGCCACCCTTATTTTAATGACAACCACCTATTTAGCCGCAGGCTGGATTAAAGAATATGTCTGTATGCACATTTGCCCTTATGCCCGTTTTCAAAGTGTCATGTATGACAGTGATACATTAGCCACCAGCTACGATTTCAAACGGGGTGAATCCAGTTTTGGTCGGGCTAAGCCAATTAAAGATTTAAAAAAACCAGAAGTCCGCAAAGAAAAAGGACATGGTGACTGTGTGGATTGTGGTTTGTGTGTACAAGTCTGCCCAACAGGGATTGATATTCGCGATGGCTCACAATTATCCTGTATTAACTGCGGGCTTTGTATTGATGCCTGTAATGGCATTATGGATAAATTTGGTTGGGCAAAAGGCTTAATTCGTTTTGCTTCTGAAAATGAACTTGATGGGGGTAAAACCCGATTTTTCAAACTCCGTACTTATGGCTATGGTTTAGCAACGATTGCATCCATTGGCTTTTTACTCTGGAGCGTTTCGGGCAATAAACTGGTTAATGCGTCTTCTTATCAAACCCGTAGCCCCTTATACGTCATGCTGAGTGATGGTCGAATTCAAAATAGCTATGAGGTAAGAATTCATAATAAGTCCCTTTACCCTGCTGAATTTTCAATCAATACAACAGGAATGGATGATTTAGAACTGAGTATAGGTGCAATTGAAAAATTAACGATAGCTGCTGATAAATCGGTACGATTTTTAATTAAACTACGTCACCAACCTCAAGACAGTGATACGAAAGAAACCAAAATTAAGTTTATTATCAAACCCCTATCAGGTGAGTTTAAGGAAACGCTTAGTTTGGATTCACAATTTATTTTACCTTAACCTTTAAGATTTTAATTTCAATTAACAATCAATTGATTACAGTGGATAATATATAGTTATGCTCGATCAAAGCTTATCAATCACATTAGCTGGAGGCTCTTTAATTAGCTTCTTTATCTTTTTTATATTTTATAAAGTTGTTCATTTTAAAGGTGTCACCTCTGCTTTATTAACTGCTCTAGTCATACTGATGATCTATCTTCCCCTTGCCATCCTAAATTGGCCTGGTGTAGATATTTTTGCGATCCACTTTGCCTTTTTTATGATGATTGCTTATGGCTTGGGAATTATTACCAGCCGTAAACAAAAAGAGGGAGTGAAGAAGGGCTTACACTGGGGACCGATTGTTATTATTGTATTCTTTATTTTATTAGCAATGGTCGATTCCACTATTATCAATTTTGCTACTAAAGGGGTAGAAGGTAATTTTGCACAAATGCTTTTACCTGAGCCTAAAGAAACCATTCGTCATTTAGATGCAGAATCATTAGCTTTACAAGAAAAACGTAATAAAAAATACCTCAGTGAGGAATTTAAAGCGACCTATCTAGAAGGGATTAATACAGGTACACAATCTAAATTTCCTGGAACAGTGGCTTATGATGTACGTAATCGAGAGGCAAAATACAATTCTGATCTAGAGCAAATGCAAGAGCAAGAAGCCCGAGCTTGGCAAATGGAAGGGGGCTGGTTAAGTACACCAACCACTGCATCTGAACAAATATTTCGAATCATTATGTTAGATAAGCAAGGTAATCCACTCAAAAACTTACGCCTTGAAATCGACTTTATGCGCCCCTCTGATACGAATTATGACCAACGTCATATCTTTACCAATAAAGGTGATGGCAGTTATGAAATTAACACCCATTTAAGTGTGGCAGGACTGTGGAATATCGAAATTCGAGCCTTTGATAAAGATACTTTACATAAAGTCAGAGGCAAAACTACTGTGATTCCTCAATAAACCATCGAGTATAAAAAGCCATGAGTGACTGTTTTCATTGTGGGCTGGCAGTAGCTGAAAATAACCATTATCAGCTAGAAATTATGGGTAAAAATCGACAATTCTGTTGTATAGGCTGTGAAGCTGTTGCACAGGCAATTGTTGATAATGACCTATTGGATTTTTATAAATTTCGTACTGATAAAAGTGAAAATAGTATTCCCGATGCCTTACAGGATTTACATATCTATGATGATGAAATTCTGCAAAAAAGCTTTGTGCGTACCGAGGACGATGCCGCTATTCGTGAAGCTTCTTTAATTTTAGAAGGCATTGTCTGTGCAGCTTGTGTTTGGTTGAATGAAAAGCATATCCGCCAATTAAAAGGGGTATTGTCCTTTAGTGTTAACTATTCCACTCATCGAGCTAGTTTAAAATGGGATAATCAGAAAATTCAGCTTAGCGAAGTATTACAAGCTATCAGTGATATTGGCTATCACGCCCATCCCTTTGATGCCGGGCGTTTAGAAACCCTACAGAAGAAAGAAAAGTCTGCGGCTTTGCGGCGTATTGCCATTGCAGCCATTGGTATGATGCAAGTGATGATGTTAGCCATTGCCCTCTATATTGGCGAGTCCGATGGCATGTCAGAGAATATGCAACACTTTCTACGCTGGATTAGTCTAATTATTACCACGCCCGTTATATTATTCGCTTCCCGTGTTTTTTTCGTCTCTGCATGGCGGGATATAAAGCGTTGGCAATTAGGCATGGATGTTCCTGTCGCGATTGCAATGGGAGCAGCCTATTCTGCTAGCGTTTGGGCAACACTGAGCCAATCAGGTGAAGTCTATTTTGATTCCGTCACCATGTTTACCCTATTTTTACTGTCGGGTCGTTATTTAGAAATGACCGCGCGGCATAAAGCAGGACAAGTTGCTGATGCCTTAGTGCGTCTTTTACCCGCAACAGCTAACCGTATTAATTCACAAGGTGAACAAGAAAGTATTGCTGTCACTGCAATTGAACTACACGACCAGTTATTGATTAAAGCAGGTGAAATTATTCCTGCTGATGGCGTAGTGATTGAAGGCAATAGCCAAGTCAATGAAGCCTTATTAACAGGTGAAAGCTTGCCACTCGGCAAAGCTAAGGGTTCTAAATTAATTGCAGGGACAGTCAATATTGATAGTCCGATAACAATGCAAGTTGAGAAACTGGGTAATAGCACCGTATTATCGAGCATTATTCGTCTATTGGAACGGGCTCAATCTGAAAAACCCATGATTGCAAGCTTAGCCGACCGTGCTGCCGCATGGTTTGTTTTAGCACTATTAATGATTGCTGTCGTTGTGTTTGGTGCATGGAGTCTGATCAGTCCAAGTGATGCCTTTTGGATTACCTTATCGGTTTTAGTTGTTACCTGCCCTTGTGCCTTATCATTGGCAACCCCTGCCGCTGTTACTGCTGCAACAGGCACACTGACCCGTAAAGGTCTACTCACAACCCGAGGTCATGCTTTAGAAAGCTTAGCCAACGTTAACCATATTGTGTTTGATAAAACAGGCACACTCACACAAGGAAAGCTTAGTGTTACCGCGATAAAAAGACTTGGCTCAGCCTCCTATGAAGAAGTTATTGCATTAGCAATGGGTTTAGAGCAACGCTCAGAACATCCCATTGCCGCTGCGATTAAAGCCTTAAATCAAGCCGACAATCATTTAGATCAATGTCTCAATAAAAATTTAGATAAAAACCTCAGTGCAAGTGAGTTAAGCACAATAAAGCAAGCTATTGATAATAAATTTGAATTCAGTGATTACCTTTCCATTGCAGGGCAAGGGGTAGAGGCTCAGTATCAACAATACGGCTATCGTCTAGGACGATGGGATTATGTGGCAGAATGGTTGGATTCAACTCAAATTGATACCGTGCAATCTCAACAACATCAAGATAACAAACAGAATCAAAACCATTTATCTATGATTTATCTGGCTCGACAAGGTGAGTTATTAGCACAGTTTTGTTTATCAGATAGCTTACGTCCAGAAGCTTTAAGCGTTATTCAAGCCTTAAAAGCCCAGAATATAAAAGTCAGTTTACTCAGTGGTGATAATCAAACCGCTGTGGATGCGGTGGCTCAACAATTGCAAATTGAACATGCGATTGGAACATTATTACCCGCAGATAAGCTCAAAAAAATACGCCAATGGCAAGCACAAGGTGAAGTGGTTGCAATGGTAGGCGATGGAGTTAACGATGCACCTGTTTTAGCAGGGGCAAATGTCTCACTAGCCATGGGCAGTGGTTCACAATTGGCACAAGCCAGTGCTGATATGATTATTCTCTCTGAAAGTCTAAAACAACTGCCTGCGGCACTGACGTTATCACGAAAAATGCAAAGCGTAATTTATC